>JALVLX010000104.1 GCA_027032855.1 Flavobacteriales bacterium
AGTGGGGAAAACTGTTTAAAATAACGACAGCGTTATCAGATTTGTTAATTTCCTCAATGGTTTTTTTCAGGTTTTTCAAAGCTTCTTTTCTTTCGGCAAACAAGTTGTAGGCTTCTTCAGAACTACCATTAGAGGTGTTTTCGTTGGACAGCATAAAACTTATTGATTGCCCGCCTTTAGGGTTTAATATGGCTTTGTCAAAAACTATACGCATGGTATCAATGTCTTGCAAAGATTTGATATAGCTTTGTTTTTGTGTATTCAAGTAAGAAAGATAACGTTCTTTTCTTTTTGCAATGAGTGAATCGCTGTTGAATAAATTTGAAATTTTCTCATTAAGATTTTCAAAAACCGTAGGAGAAACAGTTTTGATTGTTAGTTTCCAATAGCGGTTCAAATTGTCATTTTTTTTGATATTTTTCTTAAAATCTTCATATTCAATATTTTTATAAACGACCGTATCTTTGGTCATCAAATATGCTTCATAATCTTCAATTAAAAATATATCATTGATAACCGGTTCCAGCAAAAAAACGCTAAGTTTGGTGGCTTGGCTAGCCGGAATGTCCAACAATTTTCCGAGTTTAACAGAATCTTGTTTATGGATTAAATCGTTGAGCGCATCAACTTTTTCTTGCAAGTCCAATTGTGCCTCAAAATTAGTTCTCAAAGTGGCTTCTCCGTAATATATATTTACATTATCCTTACTGATAAAAAACGAAAGTGCTAATCCTATTAAAGTGCCTGCAGTTAAAATGATGCGATATTTTTTATAATACAAAAGCATGTTAACAAAAACAAAAAACAAGCTTTTGAACAAGTTTCCGATGCTACGAAAAAAAGATTTGAATAAATCGCCAATGGCAGAAAAAAATTGAATGATATCGATTTCTTCGTTTTTGGGTTGCTGATTCATACTCAATTGGTTTTAAAAATTTGTTGTAATATTTTTTTAGTAATAATATAAGTCGGTTCTACACCTTTAATGCCGAGCGGTCCTGACGCCAGCGTGCTACCGGTTTGCAGAGGGTTGTCGGAAGCATAATAAGCATAACGGACTTTGACGTTTGCCTTGATATTACCCCTTATTTTTGAAGCTGCTTGAATGGCTTTGTGATAATGAGCCCCTTCCATTTCCAGCCCTATGGCTTGCCAAGTCGAGTTTTTAAAGAAAGCTAAAATGTCTTTGTTTTGCAAAGATGTTCCCAAAACGGTAACCATTGTTCCTTCGTAAACTTTTACTTTTTCATCTGAAAAATCTTTAACAGACAATTCGTTGTCAATAGGGTAATTGTCAGCTGTTCCTTCAAACATGTGCACTTTCGGTATCATAATATCACCTTTGTTACCCACCAAAATACCTGCTTTTCCCATAATGGAAATTGATTGCACATTGAGATGTTCTTTAACCCCGTTTTCTTCATAGGGTTTTAAAAGCTCGTCCATGACCTCAAAAGCTTGCTCTCCAAAGGCATAATCCATAACGATAAGTACGGGTTTTTTAGTATTATCAAGTTTGTAAAAAGCATCGGTGAGGTTAGCATCTTTAAACTTGGCTGTATCAAAAATTTGTACATCAATATTAGCTCCTGAATGGTCTTTGAGGTAATGCATACCGTATTTTTGAGCCATTTTGGTCACTTTGTCACGCATTTTTTGATGTTCGTCCCGGCTTAGATCCTTGTACAATGCCATTTCGTTTTTATCCGACTTAAGTGCTTTTTGAGCAAATAGCACATTTAATACAGAATGCATATTTGAGCTGATAATATGAATGGGGCGTTGTAGCAAATTATGTTTTTGTAAGTGTTTTTTGATGTTTGTTGCCCAAATTTCACCGTAAACGTGGTGCCCTAATCTTTCTCGCAGGCGAGGAGCAAATTTGATTTCTCTTTTTTGACCCAAGTAGGCTTCGTTGATGGCCAATTTGCCAAGCCAATAAACCAGTTGAAAAAAACGATTGGGTTTGCCGGGTTCTTTAAATGCTTCGTAAGTATGCTTGGCTTCTTCAAAAGTGCGTCCCAATAGTGTAGAAAGGTAAGCAATAAAGCGTTCTGTTTCAGCTCTTTTGAGTTTTTTGTTCTCCAAAACAACTTTTTCCAGAGCCAACCATTCTCTACCCGGCGTTCCGGCTTTGTCGATTACGGCTTTCTCTCTGATTTTGTGTGATTCGATAAACAAAAAGGTCAAGTGGGTTAAAATGTCGTAAACATCAGATCTGCCACGGGTCAGCTCAATGTTCATTTGATCTTTATCGATACGGTAACAATGGCGTCGGCGTTTAGGTGGGATAATTGGTTTGAAGTGTGAGTGGCTGTAACCTTCATTGTCAGTCATATAGATTACGCGACATTCTTCAATCCCCTCGGGCAATCGGTCCATGACGTATTTTAAACCGTTTAATTCTGCTTTTTCGGTAGCAATATCACCGTAAATTTCAGGACGTAAAGTTAACAAACCTTGCATTAAGGTATTTCCTGACACGCCAAAAGGCTTGTAAAACCCCCGGTTGAGCAAGTGCCGCATGGTTATATACAACCGTTCAATAGCGTTAGATGATTCGCGGGCTCGTGTGCGTTTTTTTAGTTCAGTCTTTGTCATATATTCTCTGTCTTTTGGCAAAGATAATCATTATTGAGGAAATGAGTTGAAAGTTGAAAGTTATATTTCGGCAAGCTCAATAACCTGAGTTGAAAGTTCAGATACAAAGATTATTGAGTTCTTTGATGATTGTTGATTGCTTCATACTATAATTCTGTTTTTAAAATTAAGAAATAAGAATACAAGGTCATTGAGTGATTTTGCGAGGTTAGGAGCAAAATTGTACCGAAGCGCCGGTATCATTAAAATGCCTTTTCAACGAAACCTTTACATTTTTAAATAAAAGTCACGTGTCAGGCGGATATAATCATCTGTATAATTGAGTCTCGATTTTTCTATTATCAGGTATTGTTCTTTCAATTCAGATTGTGAGCCGGATATTTTAACTAAAACACGTTTGATTTTGGCTTTGTGATGCCCTTTGACGTAGCAAATTTTGTTAATATAAAGTGATTCCGGTTCAATGATTTGTTGCAGTTGCGACAGCTTATCAGCCGGCAGGATTAATTGAATATTTCCGTTTTCTTTTAGTAGTTTTTTTGATTTTTTGATTAGTGCATTTAATGATAGAGTAGCAGTATGACGAGCTAGATTTCTTTGTTTATCGGGATTTTCGGATTGTTCGTCAAAATATGGCGGATTGCTGATGATAACATCATATTTGTTGTTGGTAGCAAATTGGTTAAAATCCGATTGAATGATATTTAAGCGTTGATGCCATTTCGAATTGTTAAAATTTTCGGTAGCTTGTCGGGTGGCATCGGGGTCAAGCTCGATGGCATCTATTGAGGCATCGTTTTGTCTTTGCGCACACATCAAAGCAATCAACCCTGTACCGGTTCCTACATCAAGGATATGTTTAGCTTTGGATAAATCAGCCCAAGCGCCCAACAAAACCCCGTCTGTGCCCACTTTCATGGCGGTTTGTTCTTGAGCAATTTCAAATTGTTTAAACCTGAAAATTTGTTTACCGGGCTTCATAGTTAAGTTAACAATGCCAAAATATAACCAATAATCAGTCCGGAAATCAAAATATAAGTTTCACGGGTGTTTAGCCATATTTTTTGCAAGACAGCCAAAACAATCAAGATGAAAAATCCCATGATAATTTGAGCGGTTTCAATCCCTAAGGCAAATTCAAGTGAGGGGAGAAATTTTTGAGATTGTCCGGCAATCATCATTTTAAAATCTGAAGCAAAACCTAAGCCGTGAATCAACCCGAAGAAGAAAGAAAAGTAGTAGTGAATACGGGTTAAGACTTGGTGGTTTTTCCACAAAATATTGGATAAAGCCGTGATTAAAATAGTCCACAAAATCAGTGTTTCAATAAGGTTTGCGTCTATTTGTACATAGCCATACACTGACAGGAGTAAACTTGTGGTATGTGCTATGGTAAATAAGGATACCAATGGCAACAATTTACGCCAGTCTTTGAAGTTAAACACCATGATCAACGCCAGCAAAAATAAAATATGGTCAATTGATGACCAACTCAGGATATGATTCAATCCTAATCTGAAATAAAGTTCAAAATCATTCATCATTTGGCTGGTTTTCAGGGAAAATGTCTAGGTTGTCTTTGTATGATTTTTTGTTTTTAAACAAATTATCCATAAAAATAACCAAGGCGGGTAGTAACAACAAATTGGAAAGCATGGCAATTAATAATGTCATTGAAATCAATCCGCCTAAGGCTTTGGTGCCACCATAACTTGATAGTAAAAAAGTAGCAAATCCGAAAAATAAAACGACAGAAGTGTAAAACATACTAACCCCGGTTTCTTTGAGTGATTTATAGACAGATCGTTTGATACGTCCTTTGTGCAATTTGAGTTCGTGGCGCAATTTGGCCAAGTAATGAATGGTATCATCTACTGATATACCGAATGCGATACTAAAAATCAGTATGGTAGAAGGTTTTAAAGGAATGCCGGCAAAGCCCATGACCCCTGCCGTAATCAATAAGGGTAAAAGGTTGGGTATTAATGAAATAAAAGCCATTTTTAGAGAGCCGCTAAACATCCAAGTTATAAATAGAAAAATCAAGAAAATGGCTAGTCCCAGTGAAATAATCAGGTTATCAATTAAATAATGAGTACCTTTCAAGTATAGTTTGGCTTGTCCGGTCATTAAAACTCCGTATTTTTTGTCAGGAAAATATTTGTGTTCTTTCAGTTCAAGATAATTTTCAATTTTTTCCATCTGTTCGGTTTCAATATCTTTCATGAAAGTTGTGATGCGTAAATGGCGTTGAATGGAGTCAGTGTAACTCTCAAGTAATTTTGTATTACCACCACTGTTTTTCAGGTAGGGCAAAATAAAATTCTTTTCATGGGTGGATGGTAACTGATAGTATTTTGGGTCGCCGTTATAAAAAGCCTGTTTGGCATATTTTGCTAAGTTGACCAAAGAAATAGGGTTGGATAATTCGGGCAAATCAGCCATTTCTTCTTGAAAACGGTCTATTCTTTTTAAGGTTGGCAGTCGTAATGCGCCTTTTTTTCTTCTGGTATCAATCATAAATTCCAAGGGCAAAATGCCACCAAATTCTTGTTCAAAAAATTTGATGTCTTTATAAAAATCTCTGTTTTTTGGAAAATCTGCCAGCATACTACCCGAAACTTTCATTTTGGTAGCACCAATGATGCTGAAAATCATCAGTAAGAGTGCTATACCGAAAATAGCTTTTTGACGATGTCGTACGGTGTCAATCAACCATTCGACAAATTTTATCAGCCATGATTTTTTATGATGTTTCAGATGTTTATCTTTGGGTGGTTTTTTGTAGCTGTAGATAATCGGTATCAATAAGATGGACAGAACGAAAATAGATAAAATTGACAAGGAGGCTACAATACCAAACTCACGCAATAAACTATTATTGACTATTACAAAAGTACCAAAGCCGATAGCGGTGGTAAGATTAGTCATCAATATAGCGTTGCCGGTATTGCTGATAACCCGCTGTAGAGAACGGATTTGATTGCCGTGTAGGATTATTTCTTGTTGGTATTTGTTGATTAAAAATATGGCATTCGGCACCCCGATAACAATGACCAAAGGTGGAATAACGGAAGTCAAAATGCTGATTCTAAACCCTAAAGCCCCCATGATGCCAAAGCTCCACATAACCCCGATACTAACAATTAACAGAGAAATGACCAGTGGTGAAAAAGAACGGAAAAACAGCAAAATAATAAAGCCGGTAACAAATAGGGATAGTAAAATGAAAAAAGGAATTTCTTTTTTTAACACAATGGCATTCAGTGATTTGATGTAAATCAATCCGGAAGCTTTAACATCGAGGTGTGTTTGTTTCTCAAAATTTTCAATTAACGGTTTTACCTTGTTGATAATAAACGAAACCCGTTTTTTGGAATTAAGAATGTCTTTTTTAAGTGCCACCACAGTTTGCACGGCGCCGTTTTTGTTATAAACCAAGCCTTCGTAAAACGGTAAGGAGTCAAGCAAACGATGTTTGACAGCCTGTGCGTCAGCGTCACTGTTGATAGGTTTTTGTAAGAATTTTTTTAGTGCGAATTTTTGGTGGATTGTATCTTTTTGTAAGATATTCAGGTTTTCGATGGAAATAACTTGTGTCACTTCGGGAAAAGCTAGTAGTTTTTTTGACAAGTCATTCCACGCATTAAGCTTTTCTTTTGTGAATAGGGTAGAATCTTTGATACCTAACAAGATGAGGTTGTTGTCGTTTTTAAAAACTTTTTTAAATTCGGTATATTCTTGTTGGTAAGGGTCGTCTTCAGGCAAAATGCTTTTTTGGGTATATGAAACCGAAACATATTGCCATTGTGTCACAAAGAAAAGCGTAATGATAACAATTAATCCTAAAAAAAACAGCCTGTTACGTAAAATTAATCTTGCTATTCTATTCCAAAACCCCATTCGATGAATATTTTAGGACAAAATTACAATAAAAAATTAAGTTGTGAAGCTGTAATATCAGCGTGTTATGTTAAATCTTCGTTAAGTTTATTATTTATATAATGTATAGGTATTTTTATGTAATCGGATATAATAATCAAACATTAAATAAACATAAATCTGAATTTGCAAATTTTCACCATGATTTGATAGCTTTTTTGACAAAAAATATAAAATTTGACGTTTTAAAAACAAATGAAATTTGTGAAATTTGACAAAAATTGCGTTCGCCTACTTAAAAAATTGACTTTTTTAACAATTGTTTCATTTTCAATTATTTAACAAATAGTTTTAAATTATTCAATAATTAAATATTTAGTTATCAATGTTTTATTGTTTTTAATAAAATGTTAATAACTTTTTGTATTCTTGTTCAAAACAAAACAACATTGAGTTAAATTTGTTTGGTTTAATAACTGCCAAATTAATTTACCTAAAATAACTCAAAATATATGAAGACGATTAATGTAATTAAACGTGATGGCACTTCAGCGCCTTTAGACCTGAAGATGATACATGATATGGTAGAATGGGCTTGTAGCGGCCACCAAAACGTATCGGTTTCGGATATTGAAATTAATTCAAAGATCCAATTTTATGACGGTATTACGACTTCCGAAATTCAGAAGATTATGATTAAGTCGGCTGCCGATTTGATTTCGGAAGAAAATCCCGATTATCAATATGTTGCCGCTCGTTTATTACTGAGTGATTTGTACAAAAAAGTCTTCAAACAAGACAAACCTATTCCTTTTGAGTATTTTGTGCGTAACAATGTGTATCGCAATGTTTACGATAAGTCAATTTTAGACGCATATTCTCAAAGTGAGTTGGTGTTCTTCGGAAAAAAACTCAAGCATGAACGTGATAATCTGTTTACTTATGCCGGTTTGCGTCAAATGGTAGATAAATATTTGTTGCAAGACCGCAATACTTTTGAACTGTATGAAACCCCGCAAGAAGCTTTTATGCTCATTGCCATGTTTATGTTTAAAAACTACAAAGGTCAAAAACGTAAAAAATATGTTTTAGACTTGTACGAAGCGGTTTCAACCTTTAAAATCAGCTTACCGACGCCCATTATGTCCGGTGTACGTACGCCTTTGCGTCAATTCAGCTCTTGCTGTTTGATTGATGTGGGTGATTCACTCGAATCTATATTGCAATCCAATACTGCCACGGGTTATTATATTGCCAACAGAGCCGGTATAGGGCTAAACTTTGGTCGTGTACGCGGACTGGGTGCTAATATTCGCAACGGAGAAGTTATCCACACCGGATTGGTGCCTTTCTTAAAAATGTACGAAGCTACAACCAAAGGTTTTACGCAAAATGCCATTCGCGGTGGTAGTTCTACTTCAACCTTGCCGTTCTTCCACTGGGAAGCCGAAACTTTTATTCAACTAAAGAATAATAAAGGTAACGATGAAAACCGTGTAAGACGTATGGATTATTCGCTTGCCGTTAACAAATTGTTTAGAGAACGGGTCAGAAAAAATGAAGACATTACCTTGTTTTCGTCTGAAGAAGTACGCGATTTGTATGATGCATTCTACGGCAGTGACTATGAGAAGTTTAAGATGTTGTACGAAATGTATGAAGCCAATAAACGCATCAGAAAGAAAAAAATCAATGCGCGTCAATTTTACCTCGATTTGCTCAAGGAACGCTATGAAACAGGTAGAATTTATATCTTAAATGCCGACAGAGTTAACGAACACAGTTCGTTTAAAGACCATATTTATATGTCCAATCTCTGTCAAGAAATCACCTTGCCTACAGAACCGATTACCGATGTAAACAAAACCGATGGCGAAATTGCCATGTGTATTTTGAGTAACATCAATCTCGGAAAAATTGAAAGCATAGATGAGCTGGATAAACTGACCGAACTTTTGGTGCGTTTCTTAGACGAATTAATTGATTATCAAGATTATCCGGTCATTGCAGCGGCAAAATCAACCAAAGCACGACGTAGTTTGGGTATCGGCGTGTCTGATGTGTTCCACTTCTTGGCCAAAAACAATTTACGCTACGACTCTGAAGAAGGTAGGAAAATCATGCACCGTTACATGGAACGTTTTCAATACGGCTTAATTAAAGCCTCCAATTTGCTTGCCAAAGAAAAAGGTGCTTGCGAATTGTTTAACCGTACCAAATATGCCGATGGCATCATGCCTATTGACACCTATGCCGAAGCGGTTGACGAAATAGTCGAAAACGATTTGGTAATGGATTGGGACGCCTTACGTGAAGAGGTTAAAAAATATGGTTTGCGTAACTCGGCATTGAGTGCCATTCCGCCGGCAGCCAGTAGTAGTGTTGTTTCCAATTCTACGCCCGGTGTTGACCCCGTACGTAAGCTATTGATAGCCAAAATGAGCAAATACGGTGCGTTGAAACAATTGGTTCCCGGTTTTGGCAGGTATGAAGAAAACTACACATTAGCTTGGGACATTGACAACGAAGAATACTTGAAGTTTATCGCTATTTTCCAAAAATTCATCGATCAAAGTATCAGTACTAACCAATATTATGATATCTCTAAATACAAAAACAATAAAGTGCCGGTCAAAGATTTAATCCGTCACGACGGTATTGCCTACAAATACGGTTTAAAAACCTTGTATTACATGAATATCAATGACAATTCAGGAAAAGAATTGGCAAAAATTAAAACCACAAGCGAAGAGCAAGCCATGCCGGCATTTAATTTTGCCAAGCTGGAGTTAGACATCGATGACTACGACAGCTGTGAAGGTGGTGGTTGTTCGGTATAAATAAAACATTTTTAAACATGAAAAAATTGAAAATGCTAACAATCGTATTATTACTTTTGTTAGCATTTTTCTTATCCTGTCAAAGCCAAAATGTTGATTATAGCCAATCGATAGCCGGTGAATATGTGGCTGTTAAGCCAAAAAGAAGACTGATTGGATTTAATAGAAACTATTATGTTTTAAATACAATTTTAAATATACAAAAGGATAAAACTTTTGAAATTCAAACTTGTTCCTATAAGGCAACAGGCAAGTGGTTTATATCAAAGGACACTTTTCACTATAAATATGACACTTTGATATGGTTGATAGATAGTTTGAATGACAGTAAAAACTATGCGTCTAGAAAAAACAATTTGATAAAATACAACAGATATTTTATCATAAAAAATAATGTGTTGTATCATAAAATTAAAGAAGGAAAGAAAAAAGTGATAAAGATGTTGGTAAAAAAGAAGCAATCTAAAAATTAAAATGCCACCGGAGAGGTGGCATTTTAATTTTTTACAAAAGCGAGAATTCTTAAGCTTCAACCGGAATGATTGAGATATAAGATTTACCACCTTTTTTCTTTTCAAATTTCACGATACCGTCAATTGCAGCGTGAATGGTATGATCTTTTCCCATGAAAGTATTTTTTCCGGGATGATGTTTTGTACCTCTTTGTCTAACGATGATGTTGCCCGCGATGGCAGCTTGACCACCGAAGATTTTAACACCGAGTCGTTTACTTTCTGATTCTCTACCGTTCTTGGAACTACCTACACCTTTCTTATGAGCCATAATATTAAATTTTTAGTGTTTACAAAATTAATAAAAAAAATTAAGAACGTCCTCCGTCGAGTTCGTCTTGCCAATTTTTCAATTCATCCCACTTGCCTTCAGCAGCCATTTCAGCTTGTTTGGGCCAAGTAGTGGGGTCATGCATTGCATAACGCTTGCCACCTTTTTCTAAAAGGATTTCGCGTATTTTTTCAGGATCGGCTTTTGCCAATTTAGCAAAAGTTTCATAACCGGCTTCTGATAAGATAGAAGCAATTTTTGGTCCGATACCTTCAATTTTTTTCAAATCATCAGCTTTTGTAGCTTTTTTAGTGCTTGCTTTTTTAGTTACCGGTTTTTTAGCTTCTTTCTTTTCTTCTTTGACTTCAGCTATTTTTGCCGGTTCTGCAGTTTTTTCTTCTTTAGTTTTTGCTTTTTTGACGGGTGCTTTTTTGGCAGGTGCTTTTTTGACGGGTGCTTTTTTGGGTTCAGCTTTTTTAGCTTCTTTTTTGTCAGATTTAAAACCTGAAGCTACAACACTTTCAACTACAATTTCAGTCAAATATTGACGGTGTCCGTTTTTCTTTTTGTAGCCTTTACGACGTTTTTTCTTAAATACGATAACTTTATCGCCTTTTAAATGACGAAGGATTTTGGCAGTTACAGCCGCTCCTTCAATAACCGGGGCGCCAATGGTTACTTGTCCGTCGTTGTCGAGCAATAAAACATTGTCAAAATTGACAACATCGCCTTCAGCTCCTTGCAAACGATGTACAAAAACCTTTTGGTCTTTTTGCACTTTGAATTGCTGCCCTGCTATCTCTACAATTGCATACATAATTCTATTATTTTTAGTTTTTTGAGTTTGCAAATATACAAATTTTTTATTTATTCAGACGCTGTCTGACAATTTCATACAAAATAATACCGCAAGCGACTGATACGTTGAGTGAATCTATCTTATCTGACATAGGTAATTTGATTTTGCCGGTGCTTAAGTTCAGTAAACTTTTATTGATGCCCTTACCTTCACTACCCATAATAATGGCAACATCAGTTTGTAAATTTGTTTCATATATCAAAGTATCTGATTTTTCAGTAGCAGCGTAAATGTTGATATCATAAGCTTGTAGCAAAAACACGGCGTCTTTGAGGTGTTTTACTTTGATTAAAGGAATGTTAAAAATACCACCTGCAGAAGTTTTGACTGTATCTTCGTTAACGGGAGCACTGTTGTTTTCAGGAAAAATAATACCGTCTGCTTCTACAGCAACAGCGGTTCTAATGATAGCGCCGAAATTTCTGGGGTCGGTAATGCCGTCAAGAATAATAAATGTACGTGGTTTGTTTGCAGGTTTTTCCAGAATTTCTTCCAACAATGCAAATTTGACCGGCGCTGTAAACGCTACAACTCCTTGATGATTTTCGCGGGTCAGTTTGTTGAGTTTTTCAACAGGAACATTTTTGTAATTGATATTATGTTCTTTTAAAAGTGCCAGCAGGTTTTGCGATGCTTGACCTTTTAAATTTTTTTGTACAAATATTTTGTCTATCTGTTTCCCCGATTTAATGGCTTCCATAACCGGATGCAGTCCGTAAATGATATTATTTTTCATGCCTCAAAGGTAGGTTATTTAGTTAAAAGTTGAAAGTTAAAAGTTGAAAGTTTGTAGAGACGAATTACATTCGTCTTATAGTATCAAGTAACAAGTTAATTGAAAATTGAAAATGGATAATTGATTATATAGAGACGTTGCACCGCAACGTTTGAAAAATCTGAAATCGAAAATCGCAAACCGAAAATCTGAAATCAAAAATAAATATAAATCATCATTTCCTCAATACATCAAATGACAATTCTATGCAATCTTTTGGTCAAGCGGGTAATGATTTCATAAGGAATTGTGTCAAGTTGTTGTGCTACATCATAAATACTTTGATCGTTGTCAAAAATGATGACTTCGTCACCTTGTTTACAAGGTGTACCGGTGAGGTCAATGCTAATGGTGTCCATGCTGATGGTACCGGCAATAGGTATTTTGTATCCGTTACATTTGACGTAAAAATTGCCGTTGCCAAGTCGCCGGTCTATTCCGTCGGCGTAACCAATAGGCAACAAACCTATACGTTTATTATCTGTAACTTTGGAACGTCGGTTGTATCCGACGGTGTCACCTGCTTTTAATTCTTTTGTTTGACTGATTTTGGTTTTGACTCGAGCAATGGGTTGCAAATAGGCTTCTTGTCCGGCAACCATATTAAATCCGAACAGTCCCAATCCGGGACGTACCATTTCGTATTGCGCTTGGGGGAAACGAAAGATGCCGGCAGTATTGAGTAAATGTCTAAAAAATGTATTGTTCAGACTGTTACTCATTTGTTTTGTCATAGACTCAAATGTTTGTATTTGAGATAATGTAAAGGCATCTTCTTCAGGGTCTTCGGCTGCAGCTAAATGCGAAAAAACACTTTTTACGGATACATTATTGTTTTGTCTTAATATTTGAAGGAGTTTGTCTAATTCTTTCGGCATAATACCTGCTCGATGCATACCGGTGTCCAGCTTGATATGAACCGGAAATCCTGTAATGTTTTGAGTTGATAAATATTTGGTCAAAG
>JALVLX010000105.1 GCA_027032855.1 Flavobacteriales bacterium
CCTCACTCCTAAATTCATCAACTCTCTATTACTTACTACTTGATACTTGATACTTGTAACTATACAAACGGCAATTTTACCACCTCCGCCGGCACTTGTTTTTTACGGATTTGAATAAAAATTTCATTGCCCGGTTTGGCTTTTTCTGCCGGTACATATCCCATTCCTATAGCTTCTTTGAGCGAAGGCGACATGGTTCCACTGGTTACATAGCCAATTTTGTCACCGTTTTCATCTACAATATCGTATCCGTGACGGGCAATACCTTTGCCTTTCAATTTAAACCCGACCAATTTACGACTGGCACCTTCTTCTTTTTGTTTTTTCAAATTTTCGCTATTGATAAAATCTTTGGTAAACTTGGTTATCCAACCTAGACCTGCTTCGATAGGCGAAGTGGTATCATCAATATCATTGCCATACAGACAATAGCCTTTTTCCAATCGCAAAGTATCTCTGGCACCAAGACCAACAGGTTTTATTCCGAATTCTTTACCTTGCTCGAATAAGGCATTCCAAATATTTTCCGCCAATTCGTTTTTAACATAGATTTCATATCCTTTCTCACCTGTATATCCGGTAGCGGATACTAGAATATCTTTATGTCCGGCTAAATCGGCTTTAGTCCATGTGTAATATTTTAAATTTTCCAAATCGGCGCTGTCACCGGCTAATTTTTGCATCACCGCAGGCGCATTGGGTCCTTGAACCGCCAAAATACTGTATTGGTCTGACAAATCTTCAAGTTTGACATCAAATTTACCGGCATGCTTGTTAACCCAAGCCCAATCTTTATCCAAATTGGCCCCGTTGACAACCAACATATACTTATTTTCGTCCAATTGATAGACCAGTAAATCGTCCACAATACCGTTTTGTTCATTGGGAAAACAAGAGTATTGAATTTTTCCCGGTTTTAATTTGGCAACATCGTTGCTGGTAATGTATTGCAAAAAAGCCAGTGCGTCATTGCCAATCACAAAGAAATTACCCATGTGCGACACATCAAACACGCCTACTTTGGTGCGAACAGTTTCGTGTTCGACATTGACACCTTCATATTGTATGGGCATCTCAAATCCAGCAAAAGGCAACATTTTGGCTCCTAACTCTTTATGTTTTTTATTGAGTGCAGTTGTTTTCATTCTCTTATTTTAACCGGTCGCTAAAATAAGAAAATGATTGGGATTTTTGGGTGATTTTGGTTGGAAAATTTTAGGCAGCATATTAAAATGAATATACTTTAATCGTAATTAGCACAAAAAACCTTTAACTATTTTAAAAAATTGTTTAAAACACACAACAAATTGTTAATAACTTTCAAATAAAACATTAAAAATTTACATCAAATCTTGGTAAATTGTGCAAAATTTTAAAATGAAGTTTTATGAGTACAAAAAAATACCTTTACGGACTGACCGTGCAAGGCATACAGTCCTATATTTTTGAGACTAACAAGTTGCGGGAGATTGTTGGGGCTAGTGAGATTGTGGAGCAGATTACAAGAAAATTTCTACAAGAAATTCTAGCTGATTCATTTAATGAAAATAATTTATTATTATCTGCCGCAGGAAATATTAAATATCTTTTTGATGATGAAAAAGAAGTTCAAACTGTAATAGATGAATTTCCAAAAAAAATCAGCAAAGTATCAAAAAGTATCAAATTCAGTCAAGCAGTTATTCCTGTTGACGGAGATTTAACAGATACTCATTACAGAGAGCTTGAAAAAAAGTTAAATGCTCAACGGAATAAGCCCGACAATAGCCCCGATATGCTGACTATGGGTAGAAATCTGAATCGTGTGACCGGAAAAGCGGAATATAAATTTATTATTCATAATAATAAGAGAGAATCTCTGGATTTTGAAACTTCAAAAAAAAGAGATAATGATGATAGTAAACTATTAATTAACAAAGTGGATCCAAATAGCGAGTTTATCTTTCCAAAAGAAATTGAGAAAATAACAAACAGCCAAAGTAAAAACTTTGTGGCGGTCATTCATGCAGACGGGAACAAACTCGGTTCAACTATTCAGAAAATTGTAGGTCAAACGTTCGATAAAAAAGAAGCGTTTTTAAAAGCTTTATCCGACCGAATAGAACAATCTACTATTGCAGCTTTTAAAGATGCATTTTATTCTGTTATTGATAATAGTAATAAAAAAGTTCCTTTAAGGCCTATTATTTTAGGTGGAGATGATTTGACATTAATTATTAGAGCAGATTTAGCCTTACCTTTTACTAAAATTTATTTGGAAACATTTGAGAAGCAAACAAAAAAGAATTTTTCAGAACTTCTCGCTGAACATAACATAACAGATAATGATATAATACAAAGTTTACAAAACGGTTTAACGGCAACAGCCGGTATTGTTTTCATAAAAGAAAAGTATCCGTTCCATTATGCGGTGCATCTGTCGGAAAGTATTACTTCAAAAGCCAAAAATTTGACAAATAGAGAAAAATCAAGTGTCTTATTTTATAAAGTCAAAGATTCTTTTGTCAATTCCTATGATGATATTATCGACAATGAATTAAAACCAAATGAATTTAATTTTCTAACAGGTCCTTACAATATCAGCGAAATTGATAATTTATTAAATAAAGTTAAATTTATGAAAAAAGATGATTTTCCAAAAGGAGCGTTACGGGAATTGTTAACAACTATGTATCAAAATACCGATAAAGCTAACTTTAAATGGTCAAGAATTTGGGAAATAAATAAAAACAATAAGACTTTTAAAAAGATGAACTTTGATAAAAGTCTTAAAGACAATAACATAATTTACGACTTAATTACCATAGATTCATTAACCGTTGAAAAATAATTAGATATGAAAGATATAAGTTATACCATTAAATTTTATTCGTACTGGCATCCGGGGGGAAAAGACGGTGCTAATCCCCAAATAGATAATGCCGTGTTGAAAGACAAAAACAATATGCCGTATATTGGCGGTAAAACCATGAAAGGTTTAATAAGAGATGGAGCTGAATTTGTTAAAGAACACAGCAAAGGTAATTTAATAAACGAAAGTTTTATTAATAATGTTTTTGGAATAAAAGACACAGATTATCAAGCAAATAAAGTAGCAAATCCGGAAAACAAATTTACTTCTGCAGTATTAAAAGAAGAAATACAAAAAAAATATGCCCCATTGCTTTATCATACCAAAGAGAGAACCGCTTTGGAAGCGGATAAACAAAGTAAGAAACATTCATTGAGGACTTCGGAAGTAGTAATCCCACTTGAATTACAAGGAAAAATAGAAAATTTTACGGATGATGAAAGTAAACTTAAATTAGTGATGAAAGCTGTAAAAAAATTAGGAGAAAAACGCTTTCGCGGATTAGGAAGATGTGAAATAACCATTGATTAAAACAAAGAATTATGTATAAAAAAACATTTAAAATAAAACTTATTGACCCGCTTGTTATATCTGCCAAAGATAAAACAGAGACGTCATTAAATTGTCTGGATTATATCCCCGGAAATGTATTTTTAGGGATAATTGCCGGAAGTTTGTATAAAACCGATTCACTGGAAGAAAAAAATAAAACCTTGGATTTGTTTCACAACGGAAAAGTGCGTTTTGGGAATGCCTATTTATCAATAAACAGCAAACAATCACTACCCATACCGGCAGATTGGTATGCCTATAAAGGTAAAAAATTAAATGAAGGCATTGAATTTTATCATTTATTGAAAGATATAGATTGGGAACAATTTTCTAATGAAGAAAAACAAATAAAACAGGTTAGAAACGGATATTTTATTTATGATGACAGAAAAATAATTATCAAATCACCACAAAAGGGCGTAGTGCTCAAATCCGCCTATAACAGTGATCGCAGAAGTGCTAAAGCTGAACAAATGTACCTATATGAATATTTGGAAGCCGGACAAGAATTTATCTTTGAAATAAGTAGTGAGATTGAAGATTATTTAAATGAAATACAAGGATTACTTATAGGCAAAAAACACATAACCAAATCAAAAAGTGCCGAATTTGGCGGTGTTGAAATATCTGTTTTGGAAGATTATAATTATGAGTGTCGTAGTAAAAACTCATCGGAAAACACCTATATTGTTTATGCTAAAAGCAATTTGGCTTTTATAAATGAATATGGTGAAATGACTTGGCAGCCTACGGCAGAAGATTTAGGTTTTACCGGTGGAACCATAGATTACGAGCATTCTCAATTATGGTTTGACCATTTTCATCTGCGAAACGGCAAAAGAAGAACCTACGATGCCGACCGGTTAATTATTAAAAAAGGATCCGTTTTTGTTATCAAAGGAGGAACACCGGATATAAATACTATAAATAAAGGTGTAGGTGTGTTTTTATCCGAAGGTTACGGGCAAATCTGTATAAATCCCGATTTTATGAGTGGGATTGAAAACAGTAATATCAAATATGAAGATAATGAAACTAATAACAATACAGAATCCAAAACAATAAGTTCTAACTTCAACAACTTAATTAAAGAACGGTATGAAAAAGAAAAGCAGATTGAAGAAATTTATAATGAAGTAAGTAAATTTATGTCAAAATCATTTGTTGACAATATTCGTTCAAGCCAATGGGGAGGTATTCGTTCCTTGATTTATCAGGCAAGACAAAGTGAAAATCCAAATAAAGAACTTTATAAATTGATTTTTGATAAAGAAACCGGATATATCTATCACGGAAAAATGGAAGAAAAATGGCGAGGGCAAATACGGAGAAAATTAAAAGAATTCTTGAATTTGTTTTCAACAGATGAAGAAGGGAAAGAAGTAGAAGCAACTTCCATTTCTGATGAAAATATAGACAAACTTTTATTATTAACCATTGAAATTGCAAAAGTTAAAAAATCATGAAAAAATATATAGCACGTATAATAATTGAAACAACGACCCCTTTGGTAGTTGGTTCGGGAAAATCCGCTTTGGATAATGATTCCGTTGTAGCCAAAGACTTTAATCATTTGCCCTATATTCCCGGAACGGGATTAACCGGTATTATTTCAAGTCTGTTTGAAAAGAAATACGATGAAAAAACGAAAATAGATATTTTTGGTGGTGAAGATGAAGAATCTAAAAAAGATAATGAAACTTTTCTTGGTTCAGCTTTTGAAATAAGCGATGCCCTTTTGGCGGGTAAAGAAAATAAGGTTATACAAGAAGTTGTATCTGAAAATAGTTTGTCTGAAAATCGTTTGTTGGTTTTTTTCAAGAATTATTTAAGATTACCCAAAAGAGAACACGTAAGAATTGACCACAAAGGCACTTCCGCAGAAGGCGGTAAATTTGACAGTGAATTTGTTTACAAAGGAAGCCGGTTTAAATTTGAGATAGAATTAACTGAAAAAGAAAAAGATTTTTCCGGTTATTGGAAGGATATCTTGGAAATTATTCAATCCGGTGATTTTATGCTTGGCAGTGGTACAACCAATAATTACGGACAAGTAAAGGTTGTTGAAATCAAACAAAAGGTATTTGACTTAAATAATGAGGAAGAGCTTAAAAACTATTTGAATGTAACGGTAGATTTGAATAAAGACAACGATTTGAAACCGGTAGAACTCAATGAACAAGATGGAACTTGGGAACAAGAATATTCATTAAAACTGCATTCCAACGCTCTACATATAGGAGCCGGGTACGGTGATAATGATACAGATGCTACCAATTATAAAGAATTGGTAGTGGAATGGGACAATAATGTACCGGAATTCAAATGGCATTACGTCATTCCCGGTACTTCTATAAAAGGCGTATTGGCACACAGAACCGCTTATCATTTTAATAAAAATAATAAGCAAACGGTTCAAGAACTTATTGCCGGTTACTCAGATAGACAAAAGAAAAAATTAGAAAAAGAGATAGATGATTTTTTTAGTGATATTGAAGAAAAAATAAACGATATTTTGCAACAAGATATTGATGAACAAGAGAAAATTGAAAAAATTAAACTATTGAAGCAAGAAGCAGAAAGTTTCCATATAGAAAATGATAAAAAACAAAGCATTCAATTAGATGAATACACGGGAGAAAATATCGAAGTGTTAAGAAAGCTTTTTGGCTATGCCAAAGATAATGAAGACGGACAAATGGGAAATGTTATGATTGAGGACTGTTATTTGAAACCCGAAGAAGTTGAAGAAACAATATTTCAACATAATGCCATTGACCGGTTTACCGGCGGCACCATCGATACTGCCTTGTATAGTGAAAAAGTAATTGTTCCGAAAAATGGCATTGACATTAATATATGGATTAGAAACAAAGACGATATAAACGCATATCTGAAATATTTAAATGATGCCGTTAATGATTTACAAAATGCAGATTTACCCATTGGAGGTAAAACCAATAAAGGATATGGATTTTTAACCGAAAAACAATAATTATTATGGAAACGCAAATACTTAAAATTGATGAATTTAACAAGCTAAATAAAACCGGTTATACCGGATATTTTTGGTATTCTGATAAAACCGAACCCAAAGTAAACGATTTTTCTGAATTAGAGCTTTCTGAAAATCAAGTACCATTTATTATAGAAGGCTATTTGTATAATGAAAGTGAGCAAGAATGTATCAGTATAAAAAATTTTAACGGGGAATATCATATTACAAAGTTCAATATAAATGAGATAGTTAAAAATGATGAAAAATATCAATTATCAGACCCTGAAACAGTACCTGCTATTAATAAGTTAGCAGACAATAAGAATTTAAAAATCAGAAGATTGCAAGAAAAAATCACAGATGATCTTGGATTTTATTCATGGAAAGATGTTGCCGACATCTTTGTAGGATTTGAAGAAAAAACAAACTCAAAAAATTAAGATTATGACACAAGTAAAATCACCCTATAATTTTGTTCCTTTAAACAAAAAAGTATTTACACCCGAATGGGGAAAATTTGTAAGTCAGGATATACCCTTTAAAGATGGTTTAAGTGGAAAAATAAAACTAAAAATCAAAGCACATACCCCAATATTTGTTAGAGGCGAAGGAGAGGAAAAAAAAAGAAATATAAATAATAAAACAATAAAATACACCGAGTACCACTTTTTTAAACACAATGGTAAATATTGTATTCCGGGTACTTCAATTAAAGGAGAAATAGCCAATGTAATGGAGATTATGAGTTTTGGAAGGTTACACAAAATTAATGACCACAAATATGGTGTTAGAGATATGTCCGATAAAGATGATAGATTGGTTGGAAAAGCTAAAAAATGTGGGTTTTTATTTAGAGATGGTACCGGATATAAAATAGAAAAATGTAATGATTTAGTTAGAATTAATTATGGACAGATAGGTCGTGCAACTTCACAAAATATCAGGGGGATAAGTGTTGTTGAAAAATACAATAGAGTAGGAAAAAATCGTATGATCCCCGTAACTACTAATAATGACGTAATGGTAGTTAGAGGGAGAGAATTTCCTATTGTTGTTGCAGAATATGATCCAACTTCTACTTTGGAGGGGCAATTAGTTGTAACTAATGATTTTCAAAGAAAAGAAAATGAGTTTGTTTTTATCCCCACTGGAAGAAAAGTTCAAATCTCAAATGACATTATAGATAATTTTATTAACGCATATTTTGAAACGGATTCGGATTATAAAACATTATGGGAAACTGAATTTAGAAATGGAAATCCTATACCTGTTTTTTATACTACCGATCGTAATGGAAATATTCAAGCCATTGGCTTTACTCAAATGTTTAAATTATCATATAAGAATAGCATTTATGATTTAATAGAAAATAATTATCCTGAATTATTAGAAAGCAAAATTGATTTAGTTGATTCAATTTTTGGATATACAGATGAAGATAATAATCATAAAAAATTAAAAGGGAGAGTAAGCATAGAACCGGCAATGATTACTGATAATTCAATTAATGAAATGAATCCGGTTCATACAATACTTGGAGAACCACAACCTAGTTTTTATCCGTATTATCTTTTTCAAAATCCGGATACCAATAAAAATAACAGGGTTAATGGAAGATATAAAACTTATATGGACGATGATGCAATCATTTCCGGTAGAAAAAGATATCCGATTAAAGAAGTTACCATTGATTATCAACCGGAAGATATTGATGATACAAAAAATGTATGGGTGGATTTCGTGCCGCTTCCCAAAGAATCAGAGTTTGAAACAATCATTCACTATTATAATATTAGACCTGTTGAATTAGGTGCTCTATTGAGTGCTATTACTTTTCATAATAATAATGAGACATATCATCATTCCATTGGAATGGCGAAACCATTAGGTTACGGCAATGTTACTTTTAGTATTGATTATTCAACTTCTACTATTGAAGAGGATGAATCATTGAATTATATGTGTCAATATGAAAAGATGATGGAGTATTTTTGTCAAACGGAATGTGATAATTCTCATTGGCTTCAAACAGAACAATTAATTGAATTATTTGCAATGGCAGAACCAATAAGCCAAAATCATCCAAAGTTTGAGGATTTAACTTATTTAAAATTACCTGACCATCAAAATATTAAAAGTACTAAAAGAGAAACATCCAGAGAATGTAGAGAACGTTTAAATAGAAGGTGTAATGATAATGAAAGACTTATTATTAATGATTTTCCAAAAGCTCTACCAAGATATACTGATTTTGTAAATAGAAACATTAGTTTGAAAAGTTTAAATTGTAGTTCAGATTTTAGACCTGATGAAGATAAAAAACAATATTATATTACAAATCCCAATATGCACCCCTACATAAAAAGTAAAAAAGAGAACTTCATTCAGTTTATAGAACAACATTTACAAGATTTGAAATCAATAGTTCAAAAAAAAGAAGCAGAAAAAGATAAAAAAAGATTACGAGCCATAGAAAATGCCGAAGAAGCAAAAAGAAAACGATTTAGAGAAGAAGAAGGTATTGATATGTTGAAGGATGTTAAAAATATGAAATCTTTAAGGAATAAAACTAATCAGTGGAGATTAAGATATTATAATGAACAAGAAAGGATAACTATTAAGGAAGCTATTATTCCGGAAAAATATTTACCGGAATTTATGAAAATCCTAAATGACTTATTCGAAAAAAATAAAAAAAAGTTTGAGTGGAAAAATAAAAAAGAAATAAGTAAAAATTTGAAATATTTAATATTATGCATTGGCAAAGAAAAAGCTGAAAAATGGTATAAAGAAAAACAATCTAATAAAAATAGGTAATTATGAACAAAAAAAACATCTCTCATTTATTAAAAGCCATAATGTTTATTGGACTATTTACTGTTGAATATGTCGTTATTACAAAGCTTGAAAACAAGCAAATAATTTTGCTTAACTATATAATGTTAGCAGTAAATTTATGTATGTTTACATCGCTGATTTTTTCTAAAAAAACAGATCATTTTAGTGCATTTATTTTTAAGATTTTTAAAAATATTGCGGGGAATATTCTAGGGATTATTGCTATCATATATTTTACAACACATATCGGTTGGATATTTACTGCTTTACGTGATAGCTATGTAACGGATAACTTGCATTTGATGAGTCAATTTTCACTGTATCTTAATTTTCTATTTTTTCCATATCTGTTTCTAACATTTTTCCTTAAAAAACGTAAAGACGATGTTTTGCCAAAAAATAGAAAAGTTTTATTAACTTCTTTAAGTATATTTGATTATAATAGAAATGCAGAAGGAGAATTATCTCCACAAGATAAAAAGGTATTGAACGTTATTAAAAGTAAGAAGGATTATCATACTTGGGGAAGAGATGTAAATTGGCAACCAATTTTTTTAGCAATTGAGAAATATGAAAATTTGAAAGAAATAATTGTTTTAAACACCAAACAAACAAAATATCAAAATAATGCTATAAAAAATTCTAATGACTATAAAAACTATACATTCGAAAAACTAATAAGAAACTATTTTCCAAAGATAGAGGTTACAAATGCTATGATTGAAAATCCTAATGAGCTACAAAGTACAGTTGAGGATTTAAATTTTATTCTTAGAAAAAAATTAAAAAATTATGAAGATAAAGATATTGTTTTTAGCATTACCGGAGGTACTGCTGTGATAACAGCGGCTATGTCAATGGTTGCAATAAAAGGAGACAGAGGTATTACCTATATGGATCAACAAAAAAATATAACCATTAATAATTCGGTTGATGTTTTTGACATCAAAGAACTTTGGGAAGAAATAATCAACAAATATGAATAAAAAACTCCATCTCCTATTTAATCATACTTTAACCCCCGAGCAAATTACAGATGCTAAAATAAGTTTGGGAGTTACTGAAAACAATATCCTATTATTACCTGACAATATGATAGCATTGTGGCATAATATCCCACCCGAAGCCGGTTTGAATTTATCCAAACACTTATACGATTTGGTTACCTATTTCTCTCATCAAAACAAAGGGGATTATGTATTGGTGCAAGGTGATTTCGGTGCCGTATTTTATATGGTAAATCAGCTAATGAAAATGGATTTGATACCAATTTATGCCACGACAAAACGTCAAGTAACGGAAGAAAAAAATAATGAAAACCAGATTATTACCAAAAGAATCTTTAAACACATTTGTTATAGAAAATATATAAAATAATATGAACACACCCAAAACCAAAATCCACCAAATCACCCTATACGACATACCCATGAACAAAGACGGGTTACGCAAGTTTATGAGCCGGACGTTTCAATTGGTTGAGCAACATGCCGGGGCGTTTAAAGGCGTGCCGGCACCGCTTGATTTGTTTCACGACAAAAGCCATCATTATTCGGGTATCCAATTCGGTATCGTAGATGGTGCTGTATCCGTTAGAGCGTATGGCAAAACCGAAATCAAAGCGCTTAAAATATGGTGGCAATTGTATCGTAAGCACTATGCTTTTAAACCGGAAAATGTACAGGTAATTCAAGAAAAATACCGTTTGGGATTTTTACCCCAACCGCAAACCTACCGGCTTACCGATTTTTTGGTCAGTAAAAGCAAGTACAAGGAACTCAACGGGTTGGAAGATGAAGAAAGCATAAAAAAAATCTTGTCGGAATATATTGTCGCCAATTTTTTTCCTTTTTTTAACCATTTGAATTACCACCACGACCGCAAACAACAAGAAATAGTCGTTAATGTATTACATTACAAACGGCAAAAAAAAATGCAACATACTTTTAGAGACTATAAGCGACAAGCATACAATATTGTGTTTGAAAGTAATTTGCGATTGCCACACCTGTTTCGTATGGGTGAAGCCACCGCACTTGGATACGGCAATATAAAATATTTATGAGATGAAACACCAACCTGCGACAATCATATACAATAAGGCTAAACAATTTTTACAAACAGATGATTTTACCAAACTTTGCATGCTTGTAGGAGTGGATAAAAATCAAACTTTGTTATACAGCTTACACAAAAGTTACCGTGAATTTAAAATACCGAAAGCCAACGGCACATACAGATTGATTGAAGCCCCTGTAAAAAAATTAATGCAAATCCTGCACCGGTTTAACCATTACTTACAATCTGCTTATTATGTTTACCAAACACCGGCATCTTACGGATTTATCATCAGTGCAAAAAATGAAAAACAGCCAAAAAACATTTTAGAGAATGCCCGTAAACACTTGGGACACAAATATATGATGAAAATGGATTTCAAAGATTTTTTTCATCAAATAAATAAACAGCGACTTTTTAAAATGTTTAAAACCGTACCATTTCATTTTAACCGGAAATCAGCTCAAATTTTAGCTAATTTATTTACCTACAAGGAACGTTTGCCTATGGGAGCGCCGACATCGCCGGTTTTGTCAAACTTTGCCTGCATTGATTTTGATAATGAATTGCAAAATTGGGCAGAAAAAAGGCAAATCACTTATACCCGCTTTGCCGATGACTTGACCTTTTCATCTGATTTGGAAAAATTTACAAACGTACATCTTAATCAAGTTTTGGATATTTGTAATAAACACCAACTAAAACTAAATGAGCATAAAACCAAATTTTATGATGAAAACGACCCGAAAGAAGTTACCGGATTGGTGCTACACAAGACTGTTGATATACCACAAATGTTTTATCGAGAATTAAGTGATGATTTAAGACGGTTAAAAAGTTTAGTAGAAGCCGGCTTTATTGTCAAACAAAACTATGAAGATGAAGTTTTTAAAAAATACAAACAAGAAGTGAAAGGAAAAATCAATTTTATAGGTATGATTGAAGGATACGATAGTCAAATTTTTTACCGCTATAATCAAAAACTAAAAAAAGCATTGGCGTTACCCAATGAAGAAATATTATTCGCGAGATGGACACACTTTAATTATTTTTGATTGAAAAATGTAATATAGAATAAAATTAATAATGAATGTCGAATAACGAATTATGAATAACGAAGTAAAATAAATCGAAATTCGGAGTTCAGAGTTCATAATTCGTAATTTAAAAAACTAAATGAATTTCGAATATTGAATAACGAATTATGAATAACGAAGTAAAAAAAAATCGAAATTCGGAGTTCAGAGTTCGTAATTCGTAATTTAAAAAACTAAATGAATTTCGAATATTGAATAACGAATTATGAATAACGAAGTAAAAAAAAATCGAAATTCGGAGTTCAGAGTTCGTAATT
>JALVLX010000106.1 GCA_027032855.1 Flavobacteriales bacterium
AGCTATGCCACGAATGCACGAATATGAAAATAAAGATGATGTTAATGAAGCAATTCCATTGAGCGCCTTTAGGTGTGACACGTTTGTAGATAAAACAATAAAGAAATACCGTTGAGCGCCGTAGGTGCGACCTGTTAGTAAGAAAATACAAATATTAAATTACAGTCTGTGGCTTTGTCTTGAGATTTCAAGATATGGATAAAACACAGATTTCAAAATTGTATTTTAAATCTTGGGTAGAAATGTTTTTGGATAGTGTAAGCTATTCGCCTATAAGAATAGAATGATTACAATGTAAAAAAATAAAATCGGAGATGTCGCTGAACGCCGTAGGTGCGACATCTTGGTATAACTTTTGGTCATTAGGCTGATAGCGTTTATATTTGTAACAAAAAGATGTATCAAAAAATTCTATTTTTATCTTTCATTTTTTTCACATTAACTTCTTGTGAAATTCATGTTCAAACCGGGAGCGCTACTGAAAAAACAGAAGTAGTTGGCAAAATAGACAAAACCATGAATCGTTGGCACAGGGCGGCTGCTGAAGCAGATTTTAATACCTATTTTGACTTGATGGCAGACGATGCTGTTTTTGTAGGTACGGATGCTTCCGAAGTTTGGGATAAGAAAAGCTTTATGGCGTTTTCAAAGCCTTATTTTGACAAAGGCAAAGCATGGAATTTTAAAAAAATTAAACGGAATATCTATCTCTCTACTGATATGAAAACTGCTTGGTTTGACGAAACTCTTGATACATGGATGGGCGTCTGCCGAGGGTCTGGCGTGTTGCAAAAGACCGGTACGGTTTGGCGTATCAAACATTATGTCTTATCTTTAACCGTGCCAAATGACAAAATAAAAAAGGTCATGTCGGTTATTCAAAACAATTAAATAACTTAATGAAAACAATTAAAACAATCAACTTCCTTATCATTTTATTGTCAATATTCACCGCAACGGCACAATACCCCGGTGATCATTCCCCTTACCAAAGTATTCCGGTTCCAACGGTGCCGGGCTTACCGGCTTACGGGCAAAGTGTGCTTGATAATTCCGTACCTGACCCGATACAAATTACCCGCATCACCGAAGTATATAATTATAATGATGGCAACGGCAATCCGCAAGTTTGGTACCCTACACACGAATATTCTAAAACACAGGTCTGGAATGCCAACCAAACGCTTTATAAAATTCGTTCTTGGAAAGTGTATGATGCTGATACATATCAAGAAGTGCAGAATATTGGTGCATCATCGTTGTATCCGGCTTATTGGTCCAATGTCAATCCGGATTTGATTTGGAGTTTTAAAGAAAACGGAGAAATTACCAAACATTTCGTTTCTACCAATACGACACAAGTTGTAGGAAATATAACCAATGCTTCCGGCAACAGTTACGAATATGTCAAATTAGGTCCCGGCGAAGGTAATATGGATAAAAATGATCATTACGTAGCCTTGGTGGGCAAGGACGGTTTGGATATGGACGTCATCATTTACGATTTGCAAAACCTTCAAACTGTTTTTACGAAAAAATTTGTGGGTTGCTGGCAGAATGGGGGTAGCAGTTTCCCGCATTATGTCGATTGGGTTTCTGTATCACAATCAGGTGATTATGTTGTGATTATGTGGGATCACAATACGACGTCACAAAGCAACCCTTATGTAGAAAACGGACAAGATCACTACGGTGTGGAAGTTTACAATACACAAGACATGCAATATTTACGCCGGTTAATTCATTATGGTAACCACGGTGATTTGGGCTATGCTACTGATGGCGATGAGGTATTGGTGCAATTTTACGGCACACAGCAAAACGGTCTATACATGTACAAGCTTAACGGTAACGGTACGACTGCCATTATCCAACACCCCGATTTTGGCGTTGACGGGCATGTGTCTTGTCGCAATATCAACAGACCCGGCTGGGCTTACATCACGCATGGTGATGCGGCTCAATCAGGACAAATGTTGGCGGTAAAGTTAGACAATACCGGTACGGTGGAATATTTCGGACATCATTATAGTAGTAATACAAGCTACGGACAATCGGCAATGGCATCGGCTTCGCCAAATGGCGATAAAATTTGTTTTAAATCCGATTTCGGTACCGGACCCAATACCAATCCTTCGGTGGTATATAGTTTTTTTGCCAATTTAGACCCTGCTTCACCGGTTGAAGAACAACAGTTTGTTGAAGTACGAATATACCCAAACCCTGCAAATAATATTATCAATGTTCAATCGGCTGAAAGTATAAAAAATGTGAGTATATACACCATAACAGGACAAAAGCTTAAACATCAAGATGCTTTTAAGTCCAAAAATATGACGATTGATATTCAAAATTTTGCAAAAGGTATTTATCTTTTAAAACTAAAAACGATAAAAGGCATTGTAACTAAAAGAATAAGTATTAAGTAAAAATGCAATGTAGTGCCGGTCACTTCTAAATATCCCGGTCTTACAATATTAGGGACGGGATATTTAGTGACCTGATACGGAGCAATATCAAAGGTGGCTGAGTGCTACGACGAAGGAGTAGTGTATCGAAGCCACCGGACATCAAGCATCAATTATGTTGCTCTTTTTTCATCAATCTAATCACAGCGTTACGAACATCAAAGGCAACTTCGTCTTTATTAGGCTTGTAAATATTCTTGACGTCTTTATTGTCGGGTTTTAAAAACGGAATATCTAATCCTTTTAACAGATAATCGCTGGTTGCAACGGTATAAATTTTGTTTTTGTCAATGGGTTTGCCTTGTACTTTCCAAATTTTCTTTTCTTTGTCATAATCAATGTTATAACGTTGCAAATAAGAACCTTTGCCTGCAGTTAATCTACCGTATTTCAAGACTTTTTCCAACAGCTTGCCGGTCATTTCAACCTTTAAGATACTACCACCGTAAGGCAAAATTCTAAAGACATCTACACCGGTAATATTACCTTGCAATTGGTCGTCAATTCGTACCGAACCGCCGTTGAAGAATACCGCATCAACTTTGTTGTCATAAGTAGCTGACATGGCTTTTGCTATCATTTTACCTAAATTTGTTTGGGTACTTCTGATAGGCGTATCTCTACCGTCCAGAGGCGTGTTGGCGACAAAAATGACTTCTTTTGGGTCGTCTATGAAAGACTTGATTTTTTCATCTAAAATAGCCGTCCACCTTTTGACAATACCATCTACTTTGTCGTCAAAAGCTAATTTTTCATCAATGGGAACCAAAGTAGAATTAATTTTTAATTCTTTGGTTTGGGTATCATATTCCAAGCGGTGCACATAAGCCGTACGGGCATTGGCATCGGCTTTGGCTATTTTGCAATTTCCTACAGGTACTAATCTGGCGGTATGCTCGTGACCACCCATTATCAGCGGTACTTTGGGTAACATTTTGGCAATCATTTCATCTTGTTCTTGCTTTAAATGTGTCAAACCGACAACAAAATCTGTTTTGTTTTCCAAATTGCGATAAGCATGTTTAGAGTCTTCATAAAAATCGCCGTAATCTACATAATCTTTAGGATTAGAATTGATACAAGGCGCAAAAAACCCGATTTTGACAGCCGTACCGTCATCATCTTTTACATTTAATATATATGTACGAGGAATATCTGTTTTTGTGCTATCATGTTTAACATAAAAAGGAGCAATGCTACCATCTTTGAGTTTGTGACGGGCATTGGTTGATACCCACTTAAAATTAGATTCGTTTAAGCGTTTTTGCAGGTCTTTGTATTTTAAATCAAATTCGTGATTACCAAATGATACCAAGTCAAAATTCATGGCATTCATCACTTCAATCATTTGTTTGCCGCGAATTTTCTCACCTTTGTATTTCATGGTGCCGATTAACGACGGGTTGAGAAAATCGCCTGCCATAAAAAGGAAAGTATTCGGGTTTTCTTTGAGCAATTGCTTGTGCAGAGTTTCCACGCGAGCCATTCCGCCTACTTTCCCGCCTTCAAGCGGTGCAATTTCATAAACATCATTGACTTGCAAAAAAGTCAGTTTAATTTTGTGGTCATCTTTGTTACAAGAAAACAGAAGCGTCAAACTGAGTAAGAATATAATTTTTTTCATAGTTTCAGGTTCAATTAAAATCTGTTCAAAGATATAATAAACTTATGGAACATTATAATGAAAACAGGTAAATAGTAGAAAAGAGCGGGTAAACGACAATTTGGATTAGTAAAAGTTATTAAACAAAAATCATTTTCACGATTTCCCGATTCTTTTTACTAACTTTGTTTCGCAAAAATTAAATACAAAAATTATGGCTACAGGATTTTTTAAAACAGATAAAGTTAAAAACGAACCGGTATTATCGTATGCACCCGGCACACCGGAACGAAAAGAAGTCTTAAAAGTTTACAAAGAGCTTTGGAATCAGCAAA
>JALVLX010000107.1 GCA_027032855.1 Flavobacteriales bacterium
CCGATAGCCGTCGGATGTTGGTGTCGGCATGGAATCCTTCGGTTATGCCTGATACTTCAAAAAGTTTTGCGCAAAATGTGGCAGAAGGCAAAGCCGCTTTACCGCCTTGTCATGCATTTTTCCAGTTTTATGTAGCAGACGGCAAGCTGTCTTGTCAGATGTATCAGCGTAGCGCCGATGTTTTTTTGGGGGTGCCTTTTAATATTGCTTCGTACGCATTGTTGACTATGATGATGGCGCAAGTTACCGGATTGCAATACGGTGAATTTATTCACACGTTTGGCGATGTACATATTTACAAAAACCATTTTGAACAAGTTAAGTTGCAATTAACCCGGGAGCCGCGACCGTTGCCACAAATGAAAATTAATCCGGAAGTCACATCAATTTTTGACTTTAAATATGAAGACTTTGAATTGGTCAATTATGACCCGCATCCGCATATCAAAGCAAAGGTAGCGGTATAAAAATAAAAAAGTGTCCGGAAAAAAATTCGGACACTTTTTTTTGTGGAGTCGGAGGGAATCGAACCCTCGTCCACACAAGCCACTCACATGCTTTCTACATGCTTAGTCTGTGTTTGTTTTTTCGACTTTGAGCTGCCCACAGACAGGCTACTCAAAGCTTAGCTTCTAAAATTTCAGTATAAATGCGAAGCAAATTTATACTTAGACTTACTTTTACGAAGCCCCTGAACCGAACGCCGTAAGTCAAGGCTTTCGAGGGACTTCTTGCCTTCCGACCTTGTCGGAACGTGGCGCAATCCTTACTATTATTCAGGATTAGGCAGCAAGAGCGAAGTTATTTTCGCCGTTTATTGTGTTTGATACAGGAGATTAACGAGCTGTATATCAGCGCTCGGCATGCTTACATGTCAATGGATCTTGCTGTCAAATCCAGTCGACCCCGTATTTTTGTTGCAAAGTTATTGCTTTTTGTTTAAAATGAAGCAAAATTTGTGCCTAAAATGTTAAAAATGCCGGATTTTGACTGATAAAGACAATTTGTCAGATTAAAATTGCTTATTTTTACAGAAAATACTATAAAGTTTGTTTATGAAATCTTCCCAAAAAATTAAGCTCATTTTTATGATGATGTTGTTGTTTGCCACATCAAAAATATCTGCACAAAACTATATTCAAGCTGTCGGATTACGCGGTGGAATTTATAGCGGTGTTAATTATAAAAATTTTTTTACTAATGACGTTGCTTTTGAAGGTATAATAACCAAACCTTGGAAAGCATGGGAATTTACGGCATTAATTGAAAAGCATAGTCCGCTTGGCAGGAGCATAAATTTCTTTTTGTTTTATGGTGTAGGAGCGCATATTGGAAATTATGATGCGCGTTACACACGTCACTCTACAGGTAAGTATATGGTGATTGGCGCCGATGCCATAGTTGGTATAGAGTATGAGTTTAGTCAATTACCACTTGCTTTGAGTGTAGATTGGAAACCCTATTCAAATTTGGTAGGTTCAGCCGGATTTTTTGTTGATGGTGGTGCCATTTCTTTTAGATATACTTTTGATAGATAGAGTGTTAGTTAATAATATCGAAATTTTATTGAGCTCAAAAGGTTGGCATTGTCGTTCAATAGTTGCGGAAGATGATTTGGCAATGGTAAAACAAGAGTTGGAAATATAACTTCCGCTACTTATTTTTCATTAGCCCGCGGGTGAAACTTTCTCAACGTATCGTGAAGTTTTTGTTTGTCAAGATGAAGGTAAATTTCTGTAGTTGTGATACTTTCGTGCCCCAAAAGCAATTGGATACTTCTGAGGTCAGCGCCATTTTCAAGCAAATGGGTTGCAAATGAATGTCTGAGGGAGTGCGGACTGATATTTTTGTCTATGCCGGCTTCTTTGGTCAAAGTTTTGATAATATGAAAAATCATCACCCGGCTTAATTGCTTGCCACGACGGTTTAAATATAATATGTCAGAATATTCAGGGTGTATTTTTTGATGATTTCTGATATGGTTGATATATATATTAATGTATTTTTGGGTGTAGTCACTAACCGGTACAAAGCGTTGTTTGTCACCTTTGCCGGTTACTTTGATAAAACCTTCTTCAAAGAACAAGTCGGACAGTTTAAGATTGATCAATTCCGATACCCGCAGACCACAGCCGTAGAGCGTTTCAATGATACTGCGATTTCGTTCGCCTTCAGGTTTTGACAAATCAATGGCGGCAATTATGCGGTCAATTTCTTCCAAACTCAGCACATCGGGCAGTTTGCGACTTAATTTGGGAGATTCAATCAAATCAAGCGGATTAGCGTCAACCATATTTTCCAGCATTAAAAATTTGTAGAATAATCGCAAACCAGAAATTAAACGGGCTTGTGTATGTGGCGACACAATATCAGACAATTTGTAAATAAAATTTTGAATTAAAGCCGTGTCAACTTGTGAAGGGGTGATTTGTTCGTCGTAGTTTGAAACAAAATTCTTTAGTTTGCTGACATCGTTGATATAAGCGGCAATGCTGTTATCTGAAAGTTGTTTTTCCAGTTTTAAAAATAATTTGAATTGTTCTATGGCATTTTTCCAGTCCATTTTCAGTTTTATATTAAAAAAAAAATTATTTTTGCTAAAGTATAATCATTAAAAAACATAAAGATATGAAAAAAATAGTTGTATTGTTAACCTTCATGTTAGGATTTACGGTTATGGCGCAAGACTTTAAGTTAGGTTTGACTTTAGCCCCTACGATTAATTTTAATCAGCATCAGATTAAAGATGATGGTAAATGGAAAACCGATGAAGATGGTTCAGGCGGTTTAGGCTGGAAAGGCGGCTTGTTGGCAGATTATCGTTTTGCGGGCAATTATTATGTACATTCAGGTTTATTGGTTCACAGCAAATCATTTGATACAAAAGATGCTGATATGTCTGTCACTACGGTTGAAATTCCGTTAGCTTTAAAACTTAGAAGTAAAGAAGTGACTGATAATGTACACATTACCGGTTTTTTTGGTTCAACACTTGATATAAACGTTGCTGCAAAGTCTAAAGAAGACGGTAGTACGGTTGATGTTTTAGATACGGTTAAAACTTTCGGCAGCTCATTTATGGTAGGAGCCGGTGCGGAGTATGATTTAGATTTTGGTAGTGTCGGTTTAGGTTTGTCATATCATTTAGGCTTGTCCAACATTTCAAAAGATGAGAATGCTAAAGTTACTCCTAAGCATGTTTCAATAGATTTGGTTTTTTATTTTTAAGAAAGATAAATTTTTCACTTCAAAGTCCCGTTTGATTTTCTTACGGGACTTTTTGTTTTTTTAAGCAAATGGCATTATCTTTGAACTTACATTAATAAATAATCTTATTATGAAGAAAATTACATATTTGAGTATTGCGATGTTTCTTTTTTTGATAACTTCTTGTGGCAATGTAAAAGAAATTCAGCAAGCTGTTTTAAGAGGTGATTATGATCGTGCAATTGACATGTCCCTTGAAAAAATTCAAAAGAAAAAAGGCAAAAAAAGTGCCGACCCGTACGTGTCTTTGCTCAAAGAAGCTTTTGACAAAGCCGTTAGTCGTGAATTAGCTTCAATAGATAAACTTTCCAAGGATCCTAATCCGGAAAAATGGCGAAAAATCTATGATACTTATTTGTTGCTGGATACCCGGCAAGAAAAAATCAAACCGGTTTTACCATTATATTTAGTAAAACAAAACAAACAAGTGAATTTTACTTTTCAAGATTATACGAGTCGCATTTTAGATGCCAAAAGTCATTTTGTAAGTCATCTATACAAAAAAGCTAAAATTTTATTAAACAGTCAGAACAAATCCGATATCAGACAAGCTTATGATTTGCTTGACGAATTAGATAGAATTGATGCAGGCTATAAAGATGTTTCGCAATTGATGCAATTGGCACATCAACGTGGTACGACCTATGCTTTTGTGAAAATTTCTAATGAAACCGATAAGATTATTCCTAAGAAATTGGAAGAAGAATTACTCAATTTCAGTTCGTATGGTGCCAATAATTTTTGGGTGGCTTATCACAATAAGAAACAACCGGGCAAGCATTATGACTATACGATTGATTTGAAATTTAAACAAATCAATATTTCACCGGATCAGGAGCGCGATAAGGAGGTGATTGAGGAAAAAGCTATCCAAGATGGTTATACCTATCAAAAAGATGCCAATGGTAATATTGTCAAAGACAGTTTGGGACACCCGATTAAAATTCCCGTAATGATAAAAGTGCGCAGTAAAGTACATTTGTATCAGCAATATAAGGAGGCGCAAGTAATGGCGCAAGCAGAGATAACCAATAATAATACCGGTCAGTTGGTTGATAAATTTCCTTTACAGAGCAAGTATGTTTTTGACCATGTTTTTGCAACCTACACCGGTGATAAACGTGCTATCAGAAAGGAATACTTGGATTTCTTAAAGGAGCGCCGGATTCCGTTCCCTACGAGTGAACAAATGGTCTATGATGCGGCTCAAGATATCAAAATGCAGTTTAAAGATATTTTGAATAAAGCCAATTTTTAAGTTTTATAAAATTGTCCTAAAAAAAACTTTCCGGTACGCCGGAAAGTTTTTTTTTTATTGTTTCTAAAATTTTTTAATCTATTTTAATTCGCCAGCCGTAAGGATCTTCAACGCGATTGTATTGAATATCCATGATTTTGTTTTTAAAAAAGTCGGCGTAGCTGTCGTCTTGTTTAGGCAAATCAGTATAAAAATCTTTATATTTTAAACCGATAATGGGCAGTATGGTTGCTGCGGTTCCGGCACCGAATATCTCTTTAAGCTCACCGTTTTTTGCGGCATTAACAACTTCTTCCACTTTAACGGGACGCACTTCAATATCCACACCGTTATCATTAGCCAGTTGTATAATACTGGCACGTGTTACACCCGGTAAAATTCTGGAACTTTCGGGAATAGTCGGTGCCGTCAATAATTTGTCTTTAATTCTAAAGAAGACATTCATTGTGCCGGCTTCTTCCAAATATTTGTGTTCTTTAGAGTCAGTCCAAATCACTTGTTGAAAACCTTCTTTTTTTGCTTTTTCGGTAGGGTAGAATTGAGCGGCATAGTTCCCGGCAGCTTTGGCATACCCGACACCACCGTCACAAGCACGGCTGTATTTATCTTCAATTCGGATTTTTACGTCTCCCGAGTAGTATTTTCCGGCAGGTGAAGCCATAATCATCAGTCTGTATGATGAAGAAGGCGAAGCGGCAACAGCATTTTCCGTAGCAATATAAACCGGTCTGATATAAAGAGACTCCCCGGGACCGGTAGGAATCCAGTCTTTATCCAATTTGACCAATTCCTTGATACCGTCAATAAAATATTCTCTTGGAATAGGAGGCATGCCAAGCCGTTCAGCCGATCTGTTTATCCTGATAAAATTTTCTTCGGGTCTGAATAAGAACAAATCACCATTTTTGTCTTTGTAAGCTTTCATGCCTTCGAAAACCGCTTGACCGTAATGAAAAACTTTGGCAGAGGGTTCATAACTTAAAGGCTGGTATGGCATAATTTTTGGTGTTTGCCATTTGTCGTCGATAAAATCGGCTACCAACATGTGGTCAGAAAACAATTTACCGAAAACCAAATTCGAAAAATCAGCATCTTGTAACTTGGAGTTTGATATTTTTTTGATTATGAACTTGTTTTTTAGGTCTGCTGTCATAATAGTGGGTATTAAAGATTTACAAACTTACAAAAAATAATTAAAAAAAACTACGAATTTCGTAAAAAAAATATGTTTTTTGATTATCTTAATATGAATGTGAAAATTGTCATGTTTTTTGTATAATTTTATAAATTGAAATTAAATATTCTTAAAAATAGAGCTTAACTAATCATTTTTTCATGATGCCAATAAAAATTATACACACAAAAGACGGCTCAAAAAGTCTATTTTTACCGGAATTAAACGAGACTTATCATTCAAAATTCGGTGCAAAAACAGAATCTGAGCATGTTTTTATTCAAGCAGGTTATCAGTATGTTACAAAGCAAGAAATACGTATTTTGGAAATTGGTTTCGGGACAGGATTAAATGTTTTATTAACATACTTGGCACATCTTCATGACGAAAGAAAAATTTACTACGAATCGCTTGAAAAATATCCTTTGCCTGCTGATATTATCAAAGAGATTAATGAGGTGGACGATGAGCAAATGAAACAAATATTCAATTTATTGCACAGTGTGCCTTGGCAAGAAGATGTTACCTTGAGAGAACGTTTCGTTTTGTATAAAAATAAAGTGGATTTGTTAGATTTTGAATCGCAAAAGATGTTTGATTTAATTTACTTTGATGCTTTTGCACCGGATAAGCAACCTGAAATGTGGACACAGGAAGTGTTTGATAAAATGTACAAATATTTATCGGAAGGCGGCGTTTTGGTTACTTATTCGGCTAAAGGTAGTGTGCGTAGAACCATGCAAGCAGCCGGTTTTACGGTAGAACGTATCCCCGGACCACCCGGAAAGCGCGAAATGCTCAGAGCGGTAAAAGTTGCTTGTAGCAAGTGACAAGTATCAAGTTAATTGAAAATTGATAATGGAAAATTGAAAATTAGATTTCTCTCTACTTTCGTAAGGATAGAAATGACAAGAGCCACGTTAGAAATGACAAGCGTTGTCATTCCGACAGAGCGACGTTGGAGCGACGAGGAATCTGATTAATTATCTCCCTACTTTCGTAGGGATCGAAATGACAGAAATTGAAATGACATAATATTCTATGAAAGAAAACTTTTAACTTTCGGTCGCTGAGCTTGTCGAAGCGTAACATTCAACTTTCAACTCAATTTTAATCATTAACTTTGCAATAAAACAACAAATATTAATTTTTAAATAAATAAAAATGAAAAAACTCTTATACATTTTACTGTTTGTTTTGACTTGGCAAACAGGTGCACAAAAAAAAGAACTGACTTTAAGAGATGCGGTATTAGGATATTATAAAGGTTTATATCCGGAATATTTATCGAATGCCCTTTGGCTAAAAAATACAGATAATTTTATTTACAGAGATGGTGATAAATTGGTCATGAAAAATGCTGATAACCAAGTAGAAAAAACTTTCACATTGTCAGATTTTTCAAAAGTTATTCCGGATTTAAAGCGTTTACCTTATATTGAAGAAGGAACCGGTCAATATTTTATTTTTACAAAGGATAATGCTAAAATTTTATACGATTATAATACAGGTCAAGTAGGAAAAATTTCCTATCCCGAAGAAGCTGAAAATTTGGATTTTAATTCGACTAATAAGCATTTGGCTTATACGATAGATAATAATCTGTATATCGCGAATTTAGATGCTGAAAAAATTCCCGTAACAAATAATGTTAATAAGAATATCGTAAGCGGACAAGCTATTGCCAGAAGTGAGTTTGGTATTACCAAAGGTACTTTTTGGTCGCCAAAAGTCGATAAATTGGCTTTTTATCAAAAAGATGAAACCAATGTGGCTGATTATCCGTTGGTAGATGTCAGTGTGACGCCTGCAAAATTGCACAATATCAAGTATCCGATGAACGGATTGGGTAGTGAAGAGCCGGCAGTAGGTATTTATGATTTAACAAGCAAGAAGACCATTTATCTTAAACTTTTTACCGGAGCAGGAAAAGAGCATTACGTCACCAATTTGACTTGGCAACCGAATGGCGTTGAGGAAGAAAAATATATTTATTTGGCAGAAGTCAATCGTGACCAAAATCACATGTGGTTCAACAAATATGATGCACGCACCGGTGCTTTTATCAAAACTTTGTTTGAAGAAACCAATGATAAGTGGGTAGAGCCTGAGCATCCGGGTTATTTTATCCCGAAAACAAAAGATCAATTTATTTGGTTGAGTGAGCGGGACGGCTTTATGAATCTTTACAAATATAACACCGGTGGCAAATTGCTGAAACAATTAACGCACAATAAATGGGTTACGACAGATGTTATAGGTTTTTCAGAAAATGGTAAATACGTTTATATAAGGGGAACGGGTGATGATGCGCGAGACAGTAAATTGTACAAAGTCAGTACCCGTAACGGCAAAATGACTTGCTTGACACCCAAACAGGGACAACATTTTATTTCGATGAACAGCGCAGCGACACATTATATTGATACATACACAAATGTTGATGTGCCGGCGGAAACTTATTTGCAAGATGTTGATTGCGAGAAAAATATATTATTGAAAAAATCTAAAAATCCGGTTAAAGACTACAATATCAACCCCATTCCGGAGATGTTTACAATTACCGGTGAATATGGCGATAAATTGTATGCGCGTATGTTTAAACCGGCAGATTTTGATGCTTCAAAAAAATATCCGGTTTTAGTTTATGTTTACGGTGGTCCGCATGCCCAGTTGATTACCAACGAATGGTTAGCAGGTGCCGGACTTTGGATGCCTTGGTTGGCATCGCAGGGGTATATTGTTTTTACGGTTGACGGTCACGGATCGGCGCATCGCGGTTTTGCTTTTGAAAGTGTCATTCATCGTCACTTGGGTAGAGTAGAGATGAAGGATCAATTGCACGGCGTTGATTACTTGAAATCTTTGCCTTATGTGGATGCAAACAGGATTGCTGTTCACGGTTGGAGTTTTGGTGGTTTTATGACTTCGTCATTGATGACCACTTATCCTGATGTTTTTACTGCAGGTGTTGCAGGTGGTCCCGTAACCGATTGGAAATGGTACGAAGTGATGTACGGCGAACGTTATATGGACAGTTTTCAACAAAATCCGGAAGGTTTTAAAGAAACCAGTGTGTTGAACAAAATTGGAAATCTCAAAGGACATTTGATGACAATTCACGGCTATCAAGATGATGTCGTAGTCCCGCAACACAACATTGCTTTACACCGCGAAGCTATTAAAAAAGATATTCAAATGGATTTTTATCTGTATCCGGCTGCCAAGCATAATGTGCGCGGTACCGACAGGGCACACTTAATGGAAAAAGTTTTAAATTATATTATGCAATACAATCAATAAAAAATGTAGGGTGATTTTATATCAAATATACTTTGATTAAAGTATAGTTTTAATCATAAAAAAAAAACGCTCGTTTTCCGGGCGTTTTTTTATGAATATATGAGCTTTTAATTTTTCTTTTTCTTTTTTTTAAGAGGCTTTGAAGTAGCATTGCCAAAGTTGATAGAAATATTAAACAAAAAATTTGTTTGTTTTGAACCAATAATAACAGTTGGCTGTAAACTCATTCCAAAATGATTAAATATCGGAAATTCAAATGCCGGTGATATGACTAAAGAAATATACTTTTTTTGATACATTTTATAAGTGTAATTGGAATTATCAAATAAGTTGCTAAACAAACCACTGTTATCCTTTTTTTTGAAATCATCAGGATATTCAAAAATATTATAATAAAGTCCGGTCATCAAGTGAACTCTGCTTCTTGTATTTGGAATTTGAATTAAATATCCTCCGGATAATCCATAAGATTTTAGATGTTCCCATACACTATGTATTTTTTCATCTGATAAGAAGGAATTGGAATAATAAGTAAACGGTGTATTATCACTTTCTCTGGATATATGCCATGTATTAAAACTAATACTGTATTTTTCTTTAATAAAATAGCTTATTTGTGCATTTAAACCGTTAAAACTTCCGTAGTTTAATCCAATTTTAAGAGACCATTTCGGTGGTTTTTTATACCGGATAGTGTCGTTTGATATTTGTGCCTGCAAATGGAAAAAATTTAAGCTGAGCAAAAATAAAAATGTGTATAGCGTGTTTGTTTTCATAATCAAATAATTTAGTAAAATGATATGTAAAATTAGGATAATAACATATCAAACTCAGTTTTTTTTTGACTTTGATGACGTAAATATAAAAAAAATAATAAATTATAAAAAAAACAGCCCGAAATTTCACGGGCTGTTTTAACTTAAAAATTAAAAAAAATGAAAAAAAAACTATTCTTCGTCTTTTTTGTTTTGTTTAATTAATTCTTCTTGAATATTTTGTGGCACTAATTCGTAGCCGTAAAATTCAGAAGTAAATGTACCGCGACCTTGTGTCAATGAACGTAAACTTGTTGAATAACGATACATTTCTGCCAGTGGTACACGGGCATTGATTTTTTGATATTTACCGGCGGTTTCCATACCCATTATGATAGCACGTCTGCCTTGAAGGTCAGTCATTACGTTACCCATCATTTCTTCGGGCATTTTAACGGTTACTTCTTGAATCGGTTCTAACAATTTAGGGTTAGCATCAAGGAAAGCTTGTTTAAAGGCGTTGGCTCCGGCTATTTTAAACGAAATATCGTTAGAGTCAACCGGGTGCATTTTACCGTCATAGACAATCACGCGAACATCACGCACGGGTGATTTTGTTAATGGTCCTGCCTCCATAACTTCCAAAATACCTTTTTTGATTGAAGGTAAGTAACGGGCATCAATTACACCACCGACAATGGAGTTGATAAATACCAATTTACCACCCCAAGGCAAATCTTCTTCTTCTTTACCGCGGACGGGGAAGCTATCCGGATCAGGCATACCTTCATAGTAAGGTTCGATTTTTAAGTGTACTTCACCAAATTGTCCGGCACCACCGGATTGTTTTTTATGACGGTAACTTGACGATGCGGCACGTTGAATTGTTTCACGATATGAGATACGCGGTTGGTCAAATTCAGCTTTGATACCGTACTCTTTTTGTAAAATCCAATCAACAATAGCCAAATGCAACTCGCCTTGACAAGATAAAATTTGTTGTTTCATTTCTTTGTCATAGGTAACAATTACAGTAGGATCTTGGCTGTGGATTTTTTTAAGCGCATCTTGTAATTTTTCTTCTTCGTTTTTGTTGCTGGCTCTTACCACTTTTCTGATACGAGGTGCCGGGAATTGGATAGGTTTGAAGGTAATTTTATGGTCAGGGTGGTGTAGCGTATCGCTGGTCTCCGTGTTTTTAAGTTTGATAACTGCACCGATATCACCGGCAACCAATTTTTCTACAGATTCACGTTGTTTACCGTTGATGATATACAATTGTCCCAAGTTTTCCAATTCTCCTGTACGACCGTTTACCAATTTGTCTCCGGTTTTAACTTCTCCCGATTTAACTTTGAAATAGGTAATTTTACCGACATTAGGTTCGTACTTGGTTTTAAATACAAACAACGAAGGAGCAGCATCAACTTTAGGTTCGATAATCTCTTCTTCCAAACTTTGTTCGGCAGGCATATCCAAAGCCGAAGGCGTTACATTATCAATAAAGCCCATCAAGCGTCCGCTTCCCATGTCGTTTAATGCAGAAACAACAAAAACAGGGAACAATTCGAGGTTGAGCATACCTTTTTTGATACCCTTTTTCATTTCATCTTCGTTGAGGGTACCTTTATCAAAGAATAATTCCATTAATTCTTCATCGTTTTCGGCTGCTTTTTCAACCAATTCGTTATGAAGCATTTCGGCCATTTCTTTGTGTTCTTCGGGAATTTCGTGTTTTTCGGGTTTACCGCCTTCGGGTCCGAAAATGTACATTTTCATCTTCAACACATCGATGATGGCTTGACGACCATCGGGCATTTTGTGAGGAAATTGAATTTTTATGACATTTTTACCGGCCAATTCTACGATACTGTTAAATGCTTCATCAAATTTAGCACCCTCATGATCAATTTGGTTGATAACAAAAACGGTAGGTCTGTGAAAACGTCCGATATAGTTCCAGATAATTTCCGTACCGACTTCCGCACCGTGTTGTCCGTTAATAACAACCAAAGCTGTTTCGGAAACACGCATGGCAGAAACAATTTCGCCAATAAAATCATCAAGCCCGGGAGTGTCTATGATATTTATTTTGTAATTACGCCATTCGGTATGCAGTGGAGTGGCAAAAATAGAAGTTTGTCTTTCTTTTTCAATATCGGTAAAGTCGGAAACCGTGTTTTTTGCTTCTATAGTACCACGTCTGTTTAATAAACCGGCTTCAAATAACATAGTTTCGGCAAGCGTGGTCTTGCCGCTACCGTGGGCGCCAACAAACGCCACGTTTTTAATGTGCTTATCGTCATAAATTTTCATAGTTGTATGTTTTTTAAAATTTGACAATAAATATAAGCAAAATTCTCTAATAAAAACTTGATGAATATAAAAAAAACGGAGATTTTTTTCAATCTCCGCTTTTTCTTGTGAAAATGTTTTGAATAATTTATAAGTGTACTTGTTTTTTTTGCATTATTAATCAGCAAACCTTTTTAGTTCGGTTCGTTTAAATGTATATTGCGGCGTATATAATTCTTGTCCTATCTCTTTCATGGCATACCAAGGGCTTATTTTATCGTTATTAGGATTGATTAAGATTTGTGTTTCTTGTGCCGGCATATAACTTTGTGCCAATAGAAATATTTTGTCACCATTTGCGTTTTTTGCCATGTCAACTATA
>JALVLX010000108.1 GCA_027032855.1 Flavobacteriales bacterium
AAGCAAATTCAGCTCCTATTTTAAAGCTGCAGACTTCCAAGGTCGTATTATATATAATGACAAAAACGAAGAAATTATCAATTTTGGTAAGTACAAAGGACAAAAAGTTTCTGATGTTTTGCAAAAAGATCACGGCTATTATGGTTGGATTATGCGTGCAGACTTCCCGCTTTATACCAAAAAAGTCGTAAAAAACGTCTATGAACGGATAAAATTGCAAAAAGAACAAGAAAAAACGGAAGAATTAAAAAATAAATTCAATAAAAACACTTAAAAAAAATTAAATATTTTCATTACTACATTCAAATTTTTGAAATATTGATATTTATTTGGTTAAATTCAAAAAAGTACAGAAATTTTGACATTATTTTATAAAAATAGCGTCATAAAGATATGAGGTTATTTCGTATTGATGTAAATTGCATAACGAAAACGTAACGGATTAATGTTCAAATTTATTTGGAAAAAATACAAGAAAGAGCTCATTTTCATCTTGATACTGCTAGTCGGGTTAACGGCATTGTTATCACGGCTCAACCAATTTGGCATTAGTATGATTGTCGGTGCTGTATTAATGTATTTATATGTAAAGCTACAACCGGGACAAACTAACGAATTGAAACAGCTGAAGCAAGAACTTCAAAACCAACAAAAAGAAATTGAAGAGTTGCGAAATCGCAAACTCAACGTAGTTGGGATGAAAGACATATTGGAAATAGGTTTGATGGAAATTGACACTAATTTCACACGAACTTGGAACGAAAAATTTTCGGACGAAGAAAAAGATTTGCATTTTATAGGTGCTTTACAAATTCAATTGGTAGCCAAGTATGGGGTAAATTTAAAAGATTTGAAAGTCAAAATTGACCATCAAAACAAAATGATATATATAGCAGGTTTGCACCCTAAATTTTTATCATTTTCAGACATCAATCACGAGTGGAAAATTGCCGAAATGATGGAACACAAAAAACGACCGTTAAATTTTGGCAACTACTGGAAAAAATCTGAGAAATACCAAGAATTACTCAACCGCAAGATGGAAGAAAAACGCAAAGCACTCTATGATGAAATCAAACAAGGACCGGAAGAAATACAATGGTTGATAAAGCCTTTATATCAGCAAGTAGAAAACACCATGCGTATCTTGCTCAACCGCTCCGATTATGACATTGATTTCATTGAAAATGCAACCGGCAATTTTCAACCCATTGAAACCTATTTTGAAGAACCTTTAAAACACAAACAACTAAAAACATAAATATATGAAATAACAAAAAATCACAAACACAAACACAAACACAAAACACAAACACAAACAAACTAATAAATTATGAGACGTTCAGCATTATTATTAATGTCGTTTTTCTTAACGGCAATGGCATTTTCGCAAGGCGTAAGTGTCAACATCACAGAAAGCAATGTTTACAAATTGAGTACGGCACGGGTACAAAATGACTTTATTTTGCCTGACAACAAAGGTGGTTTTATTACCATTAGCTCCAAAAGAAGCGGTTTCTTGGTCAATCCAATGGTAGCCGAAGCTTACACAACTATCTACGATAAAGACTTAAAAGTCAAAAACTCAAAAACAATCAAACTCAACAAAGGTTATATCAAAGGCAACATCAAAGGTGCTTTTGTTAACAATGATCATTTGTACATGATTAATTTGGAACAAAATTTCCGCAACAAACAATACAGTTTTAAGGTCATTGACGAAAATATAAAAACCGGTGATAGCAGTTCCAAAGAATTTTTCCACCTTGATTTTCTTTATCCAAAAAATGATGTCAACTTGTTTGTCAATCCAGGTTCGTTGTATTACCAAAAATTACAATACTACAGCGATGTGAATTTCTTCAATCCTAAAATGTACATTCGTTTTTCAAAAAACAACAATTATTTCACAATTGTCTATCGTGACAAACAAGAAAAACAAGCCAAATATCACATCCATGTTTTCAACAAACAATTTGAAGAAGTTTACAATCAAGTAATCAGTGAAAAAATACACACTAAACTATTGTTCATCAACGATTTACAAATAGACGACGTAAACGGTAAAGTATATCTTGCCACACAAGTTTTTAAACAAGACCCTTTGCAAGAAAAACGCATTCTCAACACTGACAATACGCGTTATTTTATGATTTACAGTATTGGCAAAGATGCTGTAAAACCCTATCAAATCAAACCTAAAAAAGTCATAGACAAAATACACGTAGGACTGGATGAAGACAATGTCATAGCTTACGGTTTTTACAGAAACATTTTTTTGAACTTAAACGATGTTGACGGTTTCTTCCGCTTGAACTTATCAAAAGACATGTCGCTACTGAATAAATCATACAAAAATTTCAGCAACAAACTTGTCTCTGTAGGGGCGCGCAAACGTTACAGAAGAACCAAAAATCACACAATGGTTATTCGCCAATCATTATTATTACCTAACGGTGATATGATTGTTAATGCCGAAGATTTATATATTCCGTTAATGATGAAAAGTCGTAAACGTGAGACAACGGTTCGCGAAATAGTTGGCGATTTATTTAACGTTAAAGTTGCAGCAAACGGTGACATTATCAGAGTTAAAAAAATCAACAAAAAACAAGTCGTAAAACCGCGTTTAGCCCTTCATTCTTTCTTTAGCACCTACCAAAACGGTCAAGAATACCTTTTGTTTACAGATACAACTCTGGAAAAATCAGCAGGCAACGAACCTTTTTACAAAGAAGATAGCGAACTAAAAGACTTAAACGCCGTGAAAATTTCAGATGGTGGCAATGTTGAAAAACAACTCATTCACAAACCTAAAAAATCCAAATTTGGTTTCATGCCGATTGAATGCACCATGATTGGTCCAAAAACAGCTGTTATTCCGGCAAAAGATCATGATAACATTAAGTTTTATAAAATAGATTTCCCTTAATATTTAGGGATTAGGTTTACCTAAATTCACAAAAACGGCGGGTACTCTTTTGGGTACCCGCCGTTTTATCAATAAAATAATGCTATAATTTATTTTTTTAACCCAACCATCTCTTCCAACATGTCAGTAGTGATTGATTTTGGTCTTTCAATAGGATAACCTAAGGCTCTGTCCCAAATAATATTCGACAATACACCGATAGAACGTCCTATAGAGAATAAAACGGTATAGAAATCGTATTCTTTTACACCGTAATGCCATTGTACCACACCTGATTGTGCATCAACGTTGGGCCAAGGATTTTTGGCTTTACCGTGCTCTTGCAAAATTCCGGGCACAACATCATACAAAGCAGATACATATTTGAATAACGGATCATCCGGCATGTGTGTCAAACAGAATTCTCTTTGAACAGTATATCTCGGGTCGGTTTTACGCAATACGGCATGTCCGTATCCCGGAATTACTTGACCGCTGTTTAAAGTATCCCAAACATATTTTTTCAATTCTTCTTTACCCGGAACATTGTCACCAAAACGATCATAAAGTTTTTGTAACCAACGCAATACCTCTTGGTTTGCCAAACCATGCAAAGGACCTGCCAAACCGTTAATCATACCTGATACGGCATAATAAACATCAGACAACGAACTGGCAATCAAGTGACCTGTGTGAGCACTTACGTTACCGGCTTCGTGGTCGGCATGGATAATGAAATACATACGAGACACATCATCATAAGGCTTATCTTTACCCATCATATAGGCAAAGTTGGCTCCCAAATCCAAGGTAGGGTCAGGATAACGATGACCGGCTTCCGGATTGTAAAGTTTATTATAAATGTAAGCACCAATTAAAGGAATTTTAGCCAATAAGTTGGTCGCATCTTCATAAGTCGGATCCCAATAATCCATTTTGCTGATACCTTGACGGTATTTGACATTAAATAAAGATTCGCGTTCCAAGCTCATCACGGCTGCTGACAAAATTGCCATCGGGTGACTTTCACTGGGGAAAGAATCAACCACGTCCCAAACATATTTAGGAATGATACGACGGTTGTTCATATCCATTATCAAAGCTTCCACTTGTTCTTGAGTAGGAATATCTCCTGTTAACAGCAAATAATACAAACCTTCTACGTAAGGCATTTCTGCATCTTTTGCTTTTGGCAATTTTTCAAATACTTCAGGTAAAGTATAACCTCTGTAACGGATACCTTCATAAGGGTCCAAATACGATATATCAGAAATCAAACTTTTGATACCACGCATACCACCGATTATTTGTCCGGCTTTTACTTGGTCAACTACCACATCTCCATATTCTTTAGCCAATCTTTTGGTTCTGGGACGATGTTCCTCTATTTTATTATATAATTTTTGTTTTAAACACTTCATAATATATTAAGTTTTAAATTGTTTTCAAAGATACAAATA
>JALVLX010000109.1 GCA_027032855.1 Flavobacteriales bacterium
TTGGACGGATCGGTTTTGCCGCCGGCGCCCATAGCGGATACAATTTTTATTTTTTGACGTTTGGCTGCCAATATCAAATAAATTTTAGGCGAAACGCTATCGATGGCATCGATGATATAATCAAATTTTGTGCTTGACACTAAACTATCAAATTCGTCCGGTTCAATAAATTTGTTGATAACATGCAGTTTTATATCCGGATTGATATCTTTTAGCCTTTCCGCAACAACTTCTGATTTATCGCGCCCTACTGTAGAATGTAAAGCGGGCAGTTGCCTGTTGATATTGGTGATATCCACGGTATCACCATCTACCAACGTCAATGCTCCTACTCCGTTTCGTGCCAGAAATTCAGCAGCAAACGACCCGACACCACCAAGCCCTACAACAAGTACATGAGCTTGTGCTAACTTTTGAAGCCCTTCTTTTGTAAGCAATAATTCCGTTCGTGAGCGCCACATAAATTATTCAAAATGCCCTTCTTTTTGCACCAATTTTTTAACCTTTTTAAACAAAGATGATGAAAAAACAAAATCGTTTAAATCGGGATTATCAGTAAAGAAAATTTCTGATTTGTTTCCTTCCCATTGTTTATAGCCATTTTTAAGCAAGATAATTTTTTCGCCTATTTCCATGATCGAGTTCATATCGTGCGTATTGATAACCGTGGTAGTATTATAACGAACCGTTAAATCATGAATAAGATTATCAATAATAATCGCCGTTTTGGGATCGAGACCGGAATTGGGCTCATCACAAAATAAGTACTTGGGATACAACACTATAGCACGAGCCAAAGCTACACGTTTTTGTTGCCCTCCGGAAATTTCTGCCGGGAATTTGTCATTCACACCTTCAAGATTAACTTGTTCCAATACTTCATTTACCCTGTCCTTTTTCTCTGCCGGCGACATTTTCGTAAACATTCTCATCGGGAATTTGATATTTTCTTCAATAGTCATGGAATCAAATAGTGCATTGCCTTGAAACACTACACCTACTTCTTTTCTGATTTTTCTTTTCTCCTCTAAATTCAACTCACCCCAAATACGACCATCAAAAGAAATGTATCCTTCATCCGGTTCAATTAACCCAAGCATACTTTTTAAAAACACTGTTTTGCCGGCACCGCTTTGCCCGATAATCATATTGGTTTTGCCGGTTTCAAAAGTTGCAGAAATCCCTTTTAATACTTTTTTATCGCCAAATGATTTGCGTATGTTATTAACTTCTATCATCTAACTTAATAATAATTGGGTTAATATATAATTGAAAACGATAATGTTGACACTTGTCCAAATTACGGCTTGCGTGGCAGCACGTCCTACTTCCAACGATCCGCCCTTTACATAATAGCCGAAATAGGAAGGAATTGTCGCAATAAAAAATGCAAAAACAAAAGTTTTAATAAGTGCATATGCAACATCAAAACCATCAAACATGTATCTGATACCTGTCAAATAATCATTCGACAAAATCATTCCGGTCATGTTGCCAACAACCCAACCGCCGAAAACGCCGAGAAACATACTAATTAGAATCAAAAACGGATAAAAAGTGACAGCAGCTATTACTTTTGGTAACACCAAGTAATTCAACGAGTTAACACCCATTATATCCAATGCATCAATTTGTTCGGATATGCGCATGGTGCCTATGGTAGAAGCAATATAAGAGCCTACAATACCGGCAAGGATAATAGAATTAAATGTAGGTGCAAACTCCAAAATAATAGATTTAATAGTCGCAAAACCAATATACATTTTGTCTATCAACGGATTACTCAAATTCCGGGCTGTTTGAATCGTTACAACACCCCCAATAAAAAAGGATATAAAACTGACCAATCCAATAGACTTTATCCCCAAATCTTCAACCTCTTTGAAATAATTTTCCCAAAAAATTTTCGTTTTTTGAGGTTTCTTAAAAACTTGCTTGAGCATCAAAGCGTATTTACCAATACTTTCCAGATACATTATTAAATTTTTTGGCTAAAATAGAAAAAAAAAGCTTGCCAAATTGACAAGCTTTAAAATTTATGAATTGTTACGATTATCCGGTCGTTTTTCTTTACGAGGCGGACGTGGTAACAAGGCTTTTCTTGATAATTTCATTTTGCCTCTGTCAAAACCAACAACTTTGACTTTAACAGTATCACCTTCTTTTAAGACATCCGTTACTTTGTTGATGCGTTTCCAATCTATTTCAGAAATATGTAACAAACCGTCTGTTCCGGGAGCTATTTCTATAAATGCACCGAAATCTTTAATAGAAACCACTTTACCTTCATATACTTCACCTACTTCAGGTTCAAATGTAATAACGGCAATACGATCCAATACTTTTTGGATTTTATCCTTATCGGTTCCCATGATTTCGATAACACCTTTACCATCAACTTCTTCAATAACGATAGTCGTATCAGTATCTTCTTGAAGCTGTTGGATATCTTTACCGCCTTTACCGATAACCGCACCGATATAATCTTTTGCGATTTCAATTTTGACCATTTTAGGTACAAAATCTTTAACTTCTGGTCTGGGTTCTGCAATGGTTTTCTCCATTTCTCCCATAATATGCAAACGTCCTTCTTTGGCTTGATGTAAGGCTTTTTCAAGAATTTCGCGTTTCAAATCCTTGATTTTAATATCCATTTGACAAGCTGTGATACCGTCTTTGGTACCTGTTACTTTGAAGTCCATATCTCCCAAATGGTCTTCGTCACCAAGAATATCAGACAAGACTGCATAGTTTTTAGTTTCTTCATCGTATATCAAGCCCATGGCAATACCCGAAACCGGTTTTTTCATCTGAATACCCGCATCCATCAATGCCATTGAACCGGCACAAACGGTTGCCATTGAAGATGAACCGTTAGATTCCAAAATATCTGAAACAACTCTGATTGTATAAGGAGAATCTTCGGGCACCATTGGTTCTAAAGCACGTTGTGCTAAGTGACCATGACCTATTTCACGACGCGATGTACCACGTAAAGGACGTGCTTCACCGGTTGAAAAAGGTGGAAAATTATAGTGTAAATAGAATTTTTCTTCACTACGCAAGGTCGCACCGTCTATCATATTGACTTCACGTGAAGTGCCTAGAGTTACCGTAGCGAGCGCTTGGGTTTCGCCTCGGGTAAAAATAGCGGAACCGTGAACAGATGGCAAATAATCGGCTTCTGTCCAAATAGGTCTGATCTCATCCGTTTTACGACCGTCTAAACGTAAACCTTCATTTAAAATCAAGTCACGAACGGCTTTTTTCATCACTTTGTGAAAATATTCGCCGATCATTTTAGCCTTTTCTTCTAAGGTTTCTTCATCATAAGTTTCTAACAACTCCTCTTTCACGGCACTGAATTTTTCACTACGCTCGTGTTTGCCGGTACCTTCTTTGGCAATGGCATAAAGTTTATCATAAGTTGCTTTTTCTATTTCTTCATACAATGCTTCATCCACTTCGTCTTTCGGATAATCTCTTTTAGGAAAAGCTTTAGCAACTTGCTCTGCAAATTTCTTTTGAACTTCTACTTGTTTTTTAATGGCTTGATGTGCAAACTCAATGGCTTCAATCATTTCCTCCTCACTGACTTCATCCATTTGTCCTTCTACCATTGTAACGGAATCTTCCGTACCACCAACCATTAAATCAATGGTGGCTTCCAGAGTTGAATCATAATCGGGATTGATGACCAATTCGCCATCAATTTTTGCTACTCTTACTTCAGAAATAGGTCCTTCAAAAGGTATATCCGACACTGCCAAGGCAGCAGAAGCCGCTAAACCGGCTAATGAGTCAGCTTGCACATTTTCGTCGTGTGACATTAATTGGATCATCACTTGTGTTTCTGCGTGATAATCTTTTGGGAATAAAGGTCTTAAGACACGATCGACTAATCGCATCACTAAAATTTCTTCTGTGCTTGGACGACCTTCTCTTTTGAAGAAGCCTCCGGGAAATTTACCTGATGAAGCAAATTTCTCTCGATAATCTACCGTTAAAGGCAAAAAATCGACATCGGGATTGATGTCTTTTGAAGCAACTGCTGTTGCCAAGAGCATGGTATTTCCCATGCGTACAACGACAGAACCGTCAGCCTGTTTGGCTAACTTTCCGGTTTCTAACGAAATGGTTCTTCCGTCATCAAGTTGTATGGTTTCTCTAATTGGTTGTGGTATCATAAATAATCTTAATTTGTAGTAAATCAGCTTGTTACAGCTAAAAATGCGGTTGATAAAATACAAAAAAGGGCAGTAAACTGCCCTTTTTAAAATGTACCGGCTTATTTACGTAAGCCTAATTCTTTAACAATTTTACGATATCTTTCAATATCGTTGTTTTTCAAATAGTTTAAAAGACTGCGTCTTTTTCCTACCATTTTGACCAAAGCCTTCTCAGTACTGTAATCATGTCTGTTCTTCTTTAAGTGTTCGGTCAAATGGTTGATACGATAAGTAAACAACGCAATTTGTCCTTCCGGTGAACCGGTGTCTTTTTCTGATTTTCCGTATTTTGCGAAAATCTCTTTTTTTACTTCTGGTGTTAAATACATGCCAATATTGTTTTAATGATTATTATGTATGTTATAAATTCAAGTTGCAAAGATACAATTATTTTTTATATGGACAAAACGCCATTCTATATTTCTGATGATATAGTTATTTGTTGTCGGATGTTATTTATTAATTATCCATTTTAAATTATCTCTTATCCATTATCCCTTATCCAACTTGTATCCCTTATCCAACTTGCTACTAATCCCCTTTCCACTTTGACGCACGACCGTACGTCTCTACATTCGCATTTTCCAGAGAGACGAATTGCAATTCGTCTCTACGCACTTTCCACTTCGTACTAAAAAACTTTCAACCTTCAACTCAGGTCACTGAGCCTGTCGAAGTGTAACTTTCAACTCATATACGTTTCAATCGGGTCGCAGGTGCAATGCAAATTACGATCGCCGTAGGCATCGTCCACACGGGCTACAGCCGGCCAAAATTTGTTTTCCTTAATATATTCCAGAGGGAAAGCGGCTTTTTGACGGGTATATTGATGGAACCATACATCGTTTGTTATCATTTCTTGCGTGTGTGGTGCATTTTTCAACGGATTGTCAGCGTTTTTATCTTCTATTTCCTGAATTTCTTTCCATATACTAATCATAGCATCGGCAAAGCGGTCAATTTCTTCTTTGGTTTCACTTTCAGTAGGTTCAATCATTAATGTATCGTGAACGGGGAACGAAACCGTAGGCGCATGATAACCGTAATCCATCAAGCGTTTGGCAATGTCCATTACGCTGACGCCTTTGTCTTTAAACGAACGGCAATCGGCAATGAATTCGTGCGCGGCTCTGCCACGTTCGCCTGTATAAAGTACCGGATAATAATCTTTGAGCAAGGCTTCCAAATAATTGGCATTGAGTATGGCATATTCGGTCGCTTTCTTCAAGCCTTCCGCTCCCGACATGTGAATGTAGGCATAGGAAATCAAACTAACCAAAATAGAGCCAAACGGAGCTGCTGCAACAGCATCACCTTTTTCTCCACCGGTTTTAATCAACGGGTGAGAAGGTAAAAATTCTGCTAAATGTTTTTTTACGGCAATTGGTCCCACACCGGGACCGCCACCACCGTGTGGAATAGCAAAAGTTTTATGCAAATTGAGATGACAAACATCAGCACCAATGGTATCCGGACTGGTTAAACCAACCTGAGCATTCATATTGGCTCCGTCCATATAAACTTGTCCGCCATTTTGATGAATAATATCTGTCATTTCTTTGATGGCCGATTCAAAAACACCGTGAGTAGAAGGATATGTTACCATGAATACAGACAGCGTATCTTTGTATTGCTCAGCTTTTTCACGCAAATCAGCAACATCAATATTTCCTTCGGGGGTTGTTTTAACAACCACAACTTTGTGACCTGCCATAACAGCCGATGCGGGATTGGTACCGTGAGCCGAAGCCGGAATTAAGGCAACATTCCGTTGTTCTTCACCGCGACTTTGATGGTATTTTCTTACGGCTAACAGGCCGGCATACTCACCGGCTGCACCTGAATTTGGTTGTAAACTAACCGCATCAAGTCCGGTAATCTCTTTCAAATAATTTTTCAGATTTTCTACCACTGCCATATAGCCGGCTGCTTGGTCTTGTGGTATGAAAGGGTGTAACGCATTCCACTTACTCCAACTAACAGGCAACATCTCAGTTGAAGCATTGAGTTTCATGGTACAAGACCCTAGAGGTATCATCGATTGCGTCAATGACAAATCTCTTCTTTCCAATTTTTTAATATAACGCATCATTTCCGTTTCGGACTGGTAGCTGTTAAATACGTCTTGTTGCATAAACTCATCTGTACGTAAGAGTTCGTCCGGAATGATGGCGATAGCATCTTTTGTTTGCGGTACTTCTTTGTCAAAAGCAAAAATCATCAATAATTTTTCGATATCACTCTCACTAGTCACTTCGTCAATAGAAATACCTACTATGTTGTCGCCGTGGAAGTAATTAAGGTTGATTTGATTTGACTCTGCAACATGTCTGATTTTATCTACTTTTACAGGTATTAAAAGTGTATCAAAAAAGACATCGTGCACCGGTTTATAACCTAATTCTATTAAACCTAAATATAATTTTTTGGTTAAACTATGAATTTTTCCGGCAATTTCTTTAAGTCCTTCAGGTCCTTGATATACGGCATACATGCCGGACAGCACTGCCAATAATACTTGTGAGGTACAAATATTGGAAGTGGCTTTTTCGCGTTTGATATGTTGCTCACGGGTTTGCAAAGCCATTCGCAAAGCTCTTTTGCCTTGCGCATCAACCGTTACCCCTATTATTCTTCCGGGAATATGTCGTTTGTACGATTCTTTAGCTACAAAATAACCGGCATGCGGTCCGCCATAGGCCATAGGTAGCCCGAAGCGTTGTGTACTGCCGACTACGACATCTGCCCCCCACTCTGCAGGTGGTGTTAAGAGAACTAAAGACATTAAATCCGCCGCTACTGCCAACGGAATATCCAATTCTTTTAATTGGCTACTGAACTCACTGTAATCATTAATTTTTCCGGATGCCGCAGGATATTGTACCAAAGCCCCGAAATAGCTTTCATCAACATGAGCTGTTCTGAAATCGCCTTTTATGATTTCAATATCTAATGCTTTTGCTCTGGTTTCAATTACTGCCAAAGTTTGTGGAAAAATATCCATATCAACAAAGAAACGGTTTACTCCGGCTTTCTTTTGTTTGCGGTTACGCGTGTTGAAAAACATCAACATGGCTTCAGCGGCAGCAGTTGCTTCGTCCAACAACGAAGCGTTGGCAAGATCCAAACCGGTGAGTTCGGTGAGCATGGTTTGATAGTTTAACAAAGCTTCCAAACGTCCTTGTGAAATTTCGGGTTGGTAAGGCGTGTAGGACGTGTACCATGACGGATTTTCCAAAATATTGCGTTGAATAACGCCCGGCATTGTGGTGTTATAATAACCGAAACCTATATATGTATTAAAAACTTTATTTCGATCTGCCAATTTTTGAATGTGGTTCATAAATTGTGTTTCACTCATGGCAGGTGGTAATTGTAATGGTTGCTTTAAACGAATATTATCGGGAATGGTTTCATAAATCAACTGTTCCATATCTTTGACACCGATAGCTTTAAACATTTCGGGCAAATCTTTTTCGCGAGGTCCAAGATGACGATTGATAAAATTATTGATTTTCATAGCAAATAACGTATTGATTTAAAAAACAACCTGCTCTTTGACAGAACAGGTTGCAAGTTAATTATTTTCCGAATTTTTGAGTAGTTTTTTCAATCACTTTAACTATTAAATCACGGGCTTTTTGCATGGACTCAACCGGTACAAATTCGTAAGGTCCGTGAAAATTCAAACCACCGGCAAATACATTGGGACATGGTAATCCCATAAAGGATAATTGTGCTCCGTCAGTACCGCCGCGAATGGCTTTGATAGTCGGTTTTATACCTAAATCATTCATAGCTTCTTCTACGATATCTACCACGTGTTTTACCGGCTCAATTTTTTCTCGCATGTTGTAATATTGGTCTTTTAACTCCAGCTCTACTGTTCCTTTACCGAATTTTTCATTAAAATCAGCGGTTACTTTTTCAAAATACTTTTTACGTGCTTCAAACTTTTGACGGTCGTGGTCTCTGATGATATAATTCAACTCTGTCAGCTCCACATCGCCCTTCATATTGTGTAAGTGATAAAAACCTTCGTAGCCGGTTGTGGTTTGCGGGGTTTCATCATCGGGAAAAGCTTTGATAAAGTCAGCTGCTATCAACATGGAGTTAATCATTTTGTCTTTGGCATATCCGGGGTGTACACTTTTTCCGTTTATTTTGACTTTGGCACCGGCTGCATTAAAGTTTTCATATTCTAATTCCCCCACAATTGAACCGTCCATGGTATATGCCCAATCGGCGGCAAATTTTTCTACATTAAAACTTTGTGCGCCTAAGCCTATTTCTTCATCGGGGTTAAAGCCTACTCGGATTTTACCGTGTTTGATTTCCGGATGTTCAATGAGATATGCCATGGCGTCAATGATTTCTGCCACACCGGCTTTATCATCGGCACCTAAGAGCGAATTACCGTCCGTGTGAATCAGGGTTTGCCCGATGTAATTCTTTAGTTCCGGGAAATAATCCGGCGACAAAACAAGCCCTTTTTCTTCATTTAAAACGATGTCGCTACCGTCATAATTTTCAAAGAATTGCGGATTGACATTAGCCCCGCTGTAATCGGGGGCAGTGTCATAGTGTGCAATAAATCCGACAACCGGTACTTCTTTATCAATATTTGAGGGTAAAGTTGCATAGACGTAACCTTTGTCATCTATTTCAACGTCTTGCATGCCTATTTCTTTGAGATCTTTAACCAATTCGCGTGCAATATTCCATTGTTTTTCAGTGCTTGGTATTGTGTTTGATTCCGGATCAGATTGCGAATCAATTTTAACATATTTAATAAATCGTTCAATTAGTTTTTCCATTTGAAATTTTTTTCAAAAGTAAAATTTTTGTTTTAAAAAACATATAAGAAATACTGTTTTTTTATCGATAAAAAAATACTGTGGATTATTGTGGAAAATTTTATCCTATAAATCTTTTTTTGATTTGAATTGATTATTGGCAGAGTTCTCTAAAATTATGAGCTTTATTAATCACCAAATATTAATGCTATAACAAAGTTTTTTATTCAGCCATTTTTTTTAGCATGAACAATCTGCCTAAAGTAATTGATACATACATCGTTTTATTTTTTTTAAACAAAGAAAATTAGAAAAAAATCACTAAATTTGACCTCAGCAACAAAGATAGAATATTTTTACAAACTGTTGATTTTCAACAACTTTAATTTCACATTTTCTAATAACAAAATGAACAACCGGATTTGTGTCAGAAAAACTATCTTTGTAACAAATTTGATAAAATGAATGAGCTAAAAAAATTTTTAAACAAAATAACAATTGGTGACAATCTTGAGATACTTGAAAAACTGCCTCCAAAATCGGTAGATCTAATTTTTGCCGACCCGCCCTATAACCTGCAATTAAAAAATGATTTGTACCGTCCTAATCAATCTAAAGTAGATGGTGTTTTTGATGAATGGGACAAATTCGACTCGCTGAAAAAGTATGATGAATTTACAAAAAAATGGCTACTTGCCTGTAAAAGAGTATTAAAAGATAACGGTAGTATTTGGGTAATAGGCAGTTATCACAACATTTACAGAGTTGGTGCTATTATGCAAGATATTGGTTTCTGGTTCTTAAACGATGTTGTCTGGTTAAAAACAAACCCGATGCCCAATTTTAAAGGCACTAGATTTAACAACGCTCACGAAACCTTGATATGGGCTACACAAAGCAAAACCGCACGCTATACGTTTCACTACAAGGCGATGAAAACGTACAACGGTGATAAACAAATGCGTAGTGATTGGTATATACCTATTGCTTCCGGAAATGAAAGACTGAAAGATCGGGAGGGCAACAAGGTGCATTCGACACAAAAACCCGAAGAATTATTGTTCCGGATTATTTTATCCACTTCAAATGTAGGCGATATTGTTTTGGACCCTTTTATGGGCAGTGGCACAACCGGGGCTGTCGCCAAAAAACTTAGACGTCAGTTTATAGGAATTGAAAAAGAAGCCTATTATGTTCAAGAAGCGACTAAAAGAATTGAAAAAGTAAAACCGCTTGATCTTGACTTGCTAAATTATAAAATTGAAATAAAACCACCCAAAGTGCCTTTCGGAAACTTGATTGAAAAAGGATTAATCAAAGCAGGTGAAAAAATTTACAGTAAAGACAAGCAATTTTTGGCAACAGTCTTGGCAAATGCCGGTATTGAAACCGATAATGGGTTTGTTGCTTCTATTCATAAGGTCAGCGCTACCCTGCTGAATAAACAATCAAATAACGGTTGGAAATTCTGGTATGTTGTCAGAAACGGCAAAATGATTTCAATTGACGATTTAAGACAACTGTATATTGAAACATACCTGAACACTAACGAAAAATAAAATGATTTTACCACAAACTTTTTGAATAAAAGATGAAGTACTCAAGAATAGATAAATACATATACGACTGCAAAGTTTGTCCAACAAGATGTGACGGTATAAGCAAAGAACATTATATTTTTAAAGACGATGTTTCTTTTGCGGAAGAGCATGAAAACATCATCATCAACAAATTAAAAGACAAAGGTTTTAATGCCAAGAAATGTGAATTGAAAGGATATCCCGACATCGAAATAACAAAAGAGAACAAACCGCATTCTTTTATAGAAGTCAAAGCCCAACGAAGGACATTTATGTCTGTAGAAAGGCTTTTGCCTAAATCCAAATTAACCCCGTCCGAAACAGTGGCTTTGAACTTGAGCGACCTTCTAAGATATTTTAAAATATACAACGAAAACAAAATTCCTGTTTACATTGTTTGGTGCTTGCAAAACAGACCCTGCATTGTACCGGACAACGAAACCAAATATTTTATACAAGACATCAAGATATTACAAGATATTTATTCAAAAAATAATTACACAAGAGTTTTTAGAAGAAAATCCGGCGTAGGAGATGTCGTTGACGGCGTTCATAAAGGTGTGGTGGTGAATTATCATTTTTCTTTGAAAGAATTAATCTTGTGGAAACCTTAAATTGATTTTGGAAAAAGCAAACAATTCTATCAATAATGATATACTACGACATAAATAAAAACATAGTTGAAATTGATAAAGAAATCGGAAAAGTTGGAGAAGGCACTGTTTATCTTTTGAAAAATGTGCATATCTTAAAAATATATAAGAGTCGTTCATTATCTTCAAAAAAAATTGAAAAAATAAAAACTTTAATTTCAAAACTGCTTAACTTTGATGAGATTTGTTTTCCAAAACAAATCATCTTTAATAAAAACAGCCGGTTTGTAGGTTATACTATGGATAAAGCTGAAGGTTATGAAATGCAAAAATCATTGTTTCAATCGGCATTACTCAAAAAAAAGTTTCTTGATTGGACTAGAGAAGATTTATGTATTGTCGGTCTTGATATTCTTAATAAAATCGAATATTTACATGCCAACAATATTATTATTGGGGATATAAATTCTAATAATATATTGTAACAGAAAATAAAAAAATCTATTTTGTTGATACAGATAGCTATCAAGTTGATAGTTTCCCTTGTCCTGTGGCACAACCCACTTTACAGCACCGGAAATACAAGCTGTTAATTTTGAAACATTTTTACGTGATATTAATCATGAGAATTTTGCTATAGCAACTTTATTATTCATGCTATTTTTACCCGGCAAATCTCCATATTCCTTTAAAGGAGGTGGTAATATTAAAGAAAATATTCTCACCAATTTAGAAAGAATTAAAGAAAAACTGAATTCAATTGATGAAGAACTAAAATTAAAATATTATTATGTTTCGGATTTATTAACGGATTTAGAAGAACTTGGAGAAAGTTCCAAGAAAAATAAGCTTGACAATCAAATTGTTATGAGGTTGGAATTAATAATGTTTGTTGAAATTATGGAAAATTTCAATATTTAAGAATTAATAGTTAGTGGAACAGGTTTATGGTATGGCATATATTTTCAACAATTGTGTAATTTATAATAAATACAACTAATTAACTTGATATTCAAAATTTTTGAAGTCATTAACAGCTTACCCATTATATTAGGAAACAAACTTCTAATTAAAAAGTTAATTTTGTTCAAAACTAAAAAAAATTGAAATTATATCATAGTT
>JALVLX010000110.1 GCA_027032855.1 Flavobacteriales bacterium
TTGCACGGAGTTCTTACTCTGCGAAAAAATCCTGCAAAAATCCTCATTTCATCAATTTATCAAATTATCAAATCCGGCGCTTCGGTACAATTTTGCTCCTACGTCACAAAATCACTCAGCGACCTACATTCCACTTCATCATATCCTCAATTCATCAATTTATCAAATCATCAGACATAAAATTCACTAAATTTGCAACAAATCAACACGCGTGTATAAAATCATCCGGTATCACATATTACTACTTCTACTAGTGAGTTTGTCTAGCTACGGACAAAAATTGCCGGACTTGAAAGACCAAATGTTGTCGGCGGACATCAATTTGGGTTACAATTTATCGCGTATCAAATCCAATTATGTTTTTGCCCAAGAAATGCCGTATTCGTTTCAAATCAACTGGCACAGAGCTAATTATTACGACCAAAACCGGCTCAACCGTTACGGTTTTTCAGATTTTGGCATCACATTCTTATACCACGATTTCAGAGATGAAGTTTTAGGCAAAAATTACGGATTGACCGGTTTTATGTCATTTTACCTGCTTAAACCGCAACAAGGTTTTCAGTTGTCATTTCGTGTCTCACAAGGCATTTCTTACAACACTAATCCTTACAACAAACATTACAACTCAAAAAATCAATTGTTCGGCTCTCATCTCTTGATACCTTTTGATATCGGTTTGTATTTAAAATCGCCGCAAATTTTCAATCAATGGCGACTGCAATTAGGTTTGGGTATCTTTCATTATTCCAACGGCAACTTGCAATCACCCAACTATGGCGCCAATATTCCTTCACTTACTTTCGGACTGCTATACGATAACCGTTCCGGAAAAATATTAACGAAAAAACATTTTCCCGACTACGATAAAAAGTGGCAATATGTTGGTTTTCTACGATTTGGCATCAACGAATCCGATTACTACGACAGTGGACAGTACCCGTTTTTCATACCCGGATTTCAAGTGGAAAAACACCTGAATTACAGACATAAAATCAGCTTTGGAATAGAGTTATTTGTATCCTATTTTTTGAAGGAGCAAATCCGGTATGAACACTATGCCATGACGGAATACCAACTTGATGATATACCTGATTTCAAACGCGTAGGCATCTATGCCGAACACGAGTTCTTTTATCAAAAATTTGGATTGGATATTGGTGCAGGCTACTATATTTATTACCCCTACAATTTTGAAACCCGGTTTTATAACCGTTTGGCAACCAAGTATTATGCCGGTAAACATTGGCGATTTTCATTCGGACTGAAAGTCCACGGCATCAACAGAGCCGAAGCATTGGAATTTGGTGCCATGTATCAATTATTCTAATCATGCTTATACCCGAAACGGCGTAATTGTTCAGCTTTTTTGCGCCAATCTTTATTGACTTTGACGTACAATTCCAAATAGATTTTTTTATCGAAAAATTGTTCCAAATCTTTTCGCGCTTCCGAACCGATACGTTTCAACCCTGCTCCCTTATGACCGATGATGATACCTTTTTGTGAATTTCGTTCAACATAAATTATCGAACGGATTCTTATCCTGTCACCTTCCTCTTTAAATTCTTCCGTATCTACTTCAACAGCATAAGGAATTTCCTTTTTATAATGCTTCAAAATCTTTTCGCGAATTTTCTCATTAACGATAAACCGTTCTGTCTTGTCGGTCAATTGGTCTTTAGCAAAATATGGTGGCGATTCCGGCAAAAATTCCAAAATACGCTTAAATACCTGATCAATGCCGAAACCATGTAAAGCGGAAATAGGATAAATCTCAACATTAGGCAATTTTTCCTTCCAATATTGAATCATTTTCACCAATTTTTCTTGGTCAGACAAATCCACTTTATTTATCAATAGTAAAACCGGCACTTGTGCCTGCTTAATTTTCTCAAAAAATGCTTCATTTTTCAAATCTTTCTCTCCTGCTTCTACCATATACAGTAACACATCAGCATCTTCAAAAGATTCTTTGACAAAGTCCATCATGGATTCCTGCAACTCATAAGCCGGCTTGATGATACCCGGAGTATCCGAAATAACAACCTGATAATCATCACTGTTAACAATCCCCAAAATACGATGACGGGTGGTTTGTGCTTTGTGTGTGGTTATTGCTAAATTTTCACCTACTACAGCATTCAAAAAAGTAGATTTTCCAACATTGGGATTGCCGATAATATTGACAAAACCGGCTTTATGTGGATTGGTATTTTGGTTTGATTCTTTCATTTTTTTTCAATGGTTATTTGGTGATATGGTTATTTGCTGTGCCCCGATTCTCATCGGGGGTGATATTGGTTATTTGATTAATTGATGTCCGATGTCCGGTGTCGGATGTCATTTCGAACGAGCGTCGCAGATACGAGAGTCTGTCCCGTGCCCCTAGGGAGCGGGAAGAAATCTTCATTATCAATTATCTATTTAAATGTTTTACCAAAACGTCTCTACAAACTTTCAACTTTTAACTTTCAACATTCAACTAATTTACAGCTTCTTCCTGCGCAATTCAAAATTCTGTCCCAAATAGACTTTTCTGACCAACTCATCAGCTGCTAATTCTTCGGGTGTACCGTGTCGCAAAATTTTACCTTCAAACATCAGATAAGTTTTGTCTGTAATTGCCAAAGTTTCTTGCACATTATGGTCGGTAATCAAGATACCGATATTTCTTTCTTTCAGATGCGCTACAATTTTTTGTATATCCTCCACGGCAATCGGATCAACACCGGCAAAAGGTTCGTCAAGCAAAATAAATTTAGGATTTGAAGCCAAAGCACGTGCAATTTCCGTACGACGGCGTTCCCCACCTGATAAGAGTTTTCCCAAGCGTTTACGCTTTTCGGTCAAGCCGAATTCCTCAAGCAAACTGTCCAATTTTTCCTTTTGTTCGGTTTTGGAAAGATGAGCAAATTCAAGTGCCGCTTTGATGTTATCCTCTACACTTAAGTCACGAAACACGGAATTTTCTTGTGCCAAATAGCCTATACCCAATTGCGAACGTTTATACATCGGATAATCGGTAATTTCAATATCATCTAAATACACGTGGCCACTGTTGGGTTTTATCAAGCCGACAATCATATAAAAAGTCGTCGTTTTTCCGGCACCATTCGGTCCCAATAAACCAATGATTTCACCTTGTTTGACTTCCAGCGAATTGCCCCGCACTACTTCTTTTGAGCCATAGCGTTTGACTAAGTTTTCAGCCCGAAGGACCATTTGTTTTGACGTTTGTTCTGTTGTCATAAGTTGATTATCAATTATTTATGATTTACCATCATTGTTTATTGTAACTTCAGTACTATATTTTTTTCCGACAAATTTTGCAACATAGATACTGAATTCATAAAGTATCAACAAAGGAATTGCCACAATAATTTGACTGATAATATCCGGCGGGGTAATAACGGCTGCCAATAATAAAATCAATATCAAAGCATATTTCCGGTTCTTTTTCAAAAATTGATCATCTACTAGCCCCATTTTCGACAAAAAATAAATAATAATTGGCATTTCAAACACAATGCCGTTAGCCAAAACCGTTGTTCGCACCAATGAATTATACGATGCTAAATCGATATTATTGACAATTTCACTAGTTACAAAATAGTTACCTAAAAAATTGACAGACAACGGCGTAATAACAAAATACCCAAACAAAATACCCAAAATAAACAAGGAACTACTGACAAAAATAAAAGTCAGCCCTTGTTTTTTCTCGTTTTCGTAAAGTGCCGGTTTGATAAATTTCCACAATTCATATATAATGTATGGAAAGGCTATGATGATACCGAAAATCAAAGACGTCCAAATATGTGCCGAAAACTGTCCCGACATCTGACGGTTGATGATATTAATCGGGATTTTTTCTATACACAAAGCCTCACTGATTTTACAAAACATACGGTATGTGACAAAATCAGGATTTTTGGGTGCAAAAATTATATTGTTATAAACCGCTTGAATATTAAACGCTATAATAACAGCACCTACCGCAACCCCAACCGCCGAACGAAATAAAAAAATTCTTAAATCGTTCAGGTGGTCTAAAATTCCCATTTCTTTATGTGGATTGGCTTCTGTCATTTTATTTATAATCTGGTTATATGGTTATTTGGTTAATCGGTTATTTGGTTATCTGATTTTATATTTTTCGTTTCAAAAAATCGAAAATCTATTATATAACTTAAACTTCAATATTTTGAATATCGAACAAGGATTAACGATTTAAGATTTTAGAAGTACTGTTTAAAAAACTTCTAAAATCGACGTTCCTTGATCGGTGTTCGGTGTTCAATTTTACAAAAATAATTTATAATATTGAAAATTAAAGTTATACCTAATAAGATAT
>JALVLX010000111.1 GCA_027032855.1 Flavobacteriales bacterium
AGTAACACAACTCTGTTATGAATGATAATGGCAAAGGCTTGCGGACGTTTGCCGTCATGTTCGTGAATTTTGGGTAAGCCGTCAGGGAAATGAAAAAATTGATTAAAAATAGGGTGATTTTTAGGCAACTCAATTAATTTTTGATTGGGAAATAGCTTTTTGATTTGTGGTCTGATATAGGGGTCCATACCGTAGTTGTCATCAATATGCAAAAACCCGCCGTTTAAAAGATACTTTCTCAGATTTTGAATATCGTTATCGTCAAAAAACACATTACCATGTCCGGTCATGTGAACATATGGATAATTAAAAAGCTCCGGTGAATCCGGAGTTACCACTGCAGGTTTCTCGTCAATCACGGTATGAATATTTTGATTGGCGTACCTGATTAGGTTAGGTAATGAAGTTGTAATATTAGCATACCAATCACCACCACCTTTGTATTTTAACAAAGCGATTTGTTGAGCCGATACAGTATAAAAACTATAAAATATAAGCAGTAATGCAAATAATAATCTTCTGATTTGGAACATCGGGTTTTGTCCGGTTATTCATTATCATCATCTGTAACCGATGCATTACCACTGCCGCCGGCAACCATTTTATAGACTACCAATCCCAAGATGATAATCACCAAAAAGAATAAGGCTCCAAAGATATTACCTACATTCCACATACTTGAATTGTCAGAAGCTAAATACAACATAATTAAGTGTTTTATTGGTTATTTGCTACAAATTTACAAATTTTTTTTTTCGTTTTCACTTTTTGACTACAAAATTTTTATGTCTGTTTTCGGCACCCAAGCTTTTTTACCGTTTGGAAGTTGAACCAAATACCAGTCATCTTCTGATTTCAATATTTTTATTTTTGTGCCTTCGTGTAGTCTTGCAACAATATCGGTTGTTAGGTTTGGCTCGGTCATAAGATCTGTGTTCGGTGAAAAAACAATAGCAAATTTTTCTTGCGATATTTTTTTTCCGTAATCAGCGTTATACCATGTGTAGAGTAATAAAAAGAAGCTCAGCCACATGGCTACAAATGTCAATCGCTTGATATTTGTTTTTTGGGTAAAAAGAAACACGGTAAAATTCAAAAATCCGAAAATTGCACTCAAAACAGCCAGCCATGCCCAAGTGTTATAGCTGAAAAGTTTATTGAATTTTTTCTTGTATCTTAAAAAGACACTCTCGGGAACTTTATCTATTTTGTCCAATTTCATTTGATTTGCCAACTGCAAATTGTACCGGATATCTTCATCTTCGGGGTTTAGTTTTAAGGCTTTCTCATAATAGTAAATACTTGGGGCAATTCGGTTAAGTTTGTAGTAAGCATTTCCTAAATTAAAATATAATTCAGGCGCTATACTATCGGTCTGCAAAGCTTTTTCGTAAGCGGTAATAGCAGCTTGGTAATCACCTTTTTTATAAGCCTTATTACCTTCTTTGAAAAAAGAACCGGCACTTTGAGCTTGCAAAAATAATGTGGTCAAGAAAACGGTAATATATAATAGTATCTTTTTCATTTTTTATTTGTTATTTTTTTGAACCATATAATAAGAACGTAAAAGATTTAGGAATTAAAAGTTACGACCTAACGTCTTTTTACAATCACCATAAATTTCATATACATTCAACATTATAAACATTATGAACTTTCAACTTTCAACTCATAAAGCATTCATCAATTTCTCGGCGTCTGCAATGTCTTCTTCCATTTTGCCGGTGGTTGCCGGTGCATAGCGAGCCATATCGCAACGGTTTAATAAATCCAACAAAAGGTCAATGTTTTCTTTGGTAACGTTTTTATCTTCCAGCTTTTGACGGATTACATTTTTAGACATTTCGGCTGTATCAATATTCAACCGGGCTTTTAAAAAATTGTGAAGCGCTTTTTCAAGTTTGGCATAAAATTCTTCTTTTTTACCGATTGATTTTTTAGCTTCTTTCAGAAATTTATGTGCCAAATTTTTGTTGCGTTTTATTTTTTCTAAAGTAGCATCATAAGTTTTGTTTGACTGGTATTTGTAGTAACCGAAAGTCAGTAATGCCAAGATAAAAGCTGTTGCAATAAGCCAATAAAACAATTTTGTTTGGTAAAAATCACGTTTGTTTTTACTTGTAAAATGTGCTTTTTCTTTGATAAATCTGAAATCAACGGCATTGGCAGTTTGGTCGTCAACGGTGTGATTAGTTGTATTGTTAGCTGTGGAACTGTCACCGCCTCCGGTAACAAACAAGACGATATCATCGGTTGTTTTAGAGATGTATTGTTTTGTTTTCGGGTCGAAATATACAAAGCGTATGCCCGGAATAATATATTTTCCGGCTTGATTGGGGACGACAATATAATCGTCTTTTACCACCCCGCGATTGCCTTCAAAAGTCATTTGGACTTGTTCAGTATGTTTGGGGTCGTAAATTTCCAAACCGTCAGGTGCTTTGAGTTTGGGTAGGTCAAACAATTTCAAGTTTCCCGTACCTTGTACTTGCACACTGATATTGACCGGTTCGTTGAGCTTAACTTGATTATTGTCAATGACCGTTTTAAAACTGAATTGTCCTACGGCACCTGAAAAATCAATTGGTTGATTGTTTTTAGGAACGTCTTTGACTTGCAATATTTTTTTACCTGATGTCAGTTTGACACGTTTGATTTGATAATCAGGCACCCGCATACCGAAGAAATTTCGATAAACAGGCACTTGCAAGTCAATTTCCAGTGTTAACGGCTTGACGGTTAACTTTCCTGCGTGTTGCGCAAACAACAATTTTTTGCGTAGTACATAATATATGTATGGTTTGCCGTTGACTTCACCTTCAAACGGACCGGATATTTTTTTATTGATATCTTGTGCCCAAAAGCCATTATATTGAGGCTGTCCGGTTTCGTTGTAATTGACAACACCATAGTTTCCGGGAATATAGAGTTTGTAAACCAAACCAACGGCTTCGTTGACATATGGATTTGTTTTGGTCAATTCGGCAACCAAAATGGCATTATTATCAAGTTTTTCATCAACGGTAATGTTGTTGCTTTTAGGTGACCCGCCGGGATATGTCCCTGTTCCATTTGGATTGTCTTCTCCCTTAACAACGGTAATTTTTATTGGTTTTGTACGGTATGTTTTGCCATCAACATTTACGCTGGCGGCGCCAATAGTAAAAGTGCCTGTTTTGGTAGGTTGTAAAATATAGGAGAAGGCAAAACTTGAAGATGCTCTACCGTTTACAATAGAAACCTCTTGAGAGGTGCTCGGTCCCATAATTTTACGAAAATCCTTAAACGACGGCGGTCTGAAACTGCGCTGTTTGATATTGGGCGTGTTTGAATAAATAGTAAAACTGACACGCATACGTTCATTCGTGCTCAATTTGTCTTTAGACACACGGGCTTTAAAACTGACTTGTGCTTGTAATTGACTAAAAGCCAATAAAAATGATATGAAAAACATTAAGCGTTTCATCATTCTATCCTTACTTAAATTTTTATATTGTTGTTACTTTTTTTTCCAGGTATCCCGTAGCGTAACAGTTCTGTTAAAAACAAGTTGCTCCGGTTTGCTATCCGGATCGACTACAAAATACCCCAAACGGGTAAATTGGAAACGGTCTCCGGGTTTGGTATCTTGCAAATTTGGTTCCAAACGGGCTTTTCTGTCAATTTGTAAGCTGTTAGGGTTCAAAAACTCAAGGAAATTTCTGTCTTTATGTCCGTCAGGAGCTTCATCAAGGAACAATCTGTCATATATTCTGATTTCTGCCGGAACACTGTGTTCTACGGTTACCCAGTGCAACGTGCCTTTTACTTTTCGCTTACTTTCGGGCGTTCCGCTACCGCTTTTACTCAAGGGGTCGTAAGTGGCATGTATTTCGGTAATTTCGCCGTTTTCATCTTTAATGACACTTTCACCTTTAATGATGTAAGCATTTTTTAACCTGACTTCCTTGCCAAGTGTCAACCGGAAAAATTTGCGGTTAGCACTTTCTTTAAAGTCGTCACGTTCGATGTATAACTCGCGGGAGAAAGGTATCTCACGGTAACCGGCGTTCTCATCTTCGGGATTGTTTTCGGCTTTCAAATATTCGGTTTGACCTTCGGGATAGTTGTCTATAATCAATTTAACGGGATTGAGTACAGCCATTCTACGAGGCGCTACTTTGTTAAGGTGTTCGCGAGCCGAAAACTCCAATAAAGCGACGTCGGTAACGTTTTCGCGTTTTGAAATACCCGAAAGTTCACTGAAGTTGATAATAGCTTCCGGCGTATAACCGCGACGACGTAAGCCAGAAATAGTTGGCATACGCGGGTCGTCCCAGCCGTTGACGT
>JALVLX010000112.1 GCA_027032855.1 Flavobacteriales bacterium
TAAGTATGATATGTTCTTTGACGCAGTTCTAAGATGCATCTAAAAACTTTCAACTTTCAACCTTTAACTTTCAGCTCAGATTTATTAACTTTGCAATCTATGATAAAATCAATATAATGATACAAGTTAACAATTTAACCAAAAGGTACGGCGACAAAACCGTTTTAAATATTCCGGAATTACAAATTCCCAAGGGACAAAGTTTCGGTTTGGCAGGTAATAACGGTGCCGGAAAAACGACTTTTTTTAATCTGATACTTGATTTAATCCGTCCTACGACCGGAGAAATTATCAACAACGGTATCACCGTCAATAAAAGTGAAGATTGGAAACAATTTACTTCGGCTTTTATCGACGAAAGTTTTTTGATTGGTTATCTCACTCCCGAAGAATATTTTTATTTCATCGGCGAATTGCGCGGTCAAAATAAAGCGGAAGTTGATAGTTTTTTAGAACAATATGCCGAATTTTTTAACGATGAAGTCCTCAATCAAAAGAAATATATTCGTGATTTGTCTAAAGGCAACCAGAAAAAAGTAGGCCTCGTTGCGGCATTGGTTGGCAATCCGGAGGTTATTGTACTGGACGAACCTTTTGCCAATCTCGACCCGACCACCCAAATAAGACTAAAAAAACTCCTGAAGGAATTGGCTGAAAATAAAGACAAAACCCTGTTAATCTCAAGCCACGACCTCGGACATATTACCGAAGTAACCGACCGTATCGTTGTGCTAGACAAAGGTGATATAGTCAAAGATATTGAAACCAATCCGGAAACTTTGAAAGAATTGGAGGCGTTTTTTACGGTATAATAACAGGTTACTCCTATCCATTTCCTTTTAGCAAACAGGAGAAGTTACAGTAGTTTTTTCATGATTTTTACACTACTGTGACATTATATAAATATTAAATTTTTGATAAAATTTTCCTGTGGCTGATTATTATTCTTATTTTTGTTTTTAATTTTAATCTAATTAGTATAAAATGAAGCAATTGTCGTCTTACAAAAAACTTGAAATCCTTTTAAGTATCATTGTATTTTTAATCAGTCTGTTTACTTATGTTTCTACACTGGAACCTACGGTTAGTTTTTGGGATTGCGGGGAATTTATCTCCACTTCTACCAAACTGCAAGTAGGTCACCCTCCGGGAGCACCATTGTTTCAAATGCTCGGTGCTTTCTTCGCAATGTTTGCAAGCACTCCTTCCAAAATTGCTTATATGGTCAACATGATGTCGGCTATTTTCAGTGCTTTGACCGTGCTGTTTTTGTATTGGACAATTATTCATATACTCGTTAAATATATTTTACAAAAAAACGATTTATCACTTGCCGAACAAATCATCGTTTTGGGAAGTGCCACTGTTGGCTCGTTAGCCTTTGCTTTTTCTGATTCTTTCTGGTTTTCGGCAGTAGAAGCTGAAGTTTATGCCGCAGCCATGTTTATGATGTCAGCTTTGTTTTGGCTCGGATTGAAATGGGTGGACAGCTTAGACAAACCCCGTGGCAACCGTTGGCTTATTTTGATGGCATTTGTGATCGGATTGTCATTCGGAGTGCATTTTATGGTTTTGTTGGTTATTCCCGCTATCGGAATGTTATATTATTTTAAAACAACCGAAAATATTACGCCTAAATCTTTTATCATAGCCAATGTCGTTGTTTTCGGCATTTTGATTGTGATTTTCAAAATGCTACTGCCTTTAACCATGAAGTTTTACAGTTTCTTTGAAATCTTTTTTACCAATTCTTTCGGACTGCCGTTTAATACGGGAACAGCAATTGCCGGATTGGTTACTGTCGGCTTGTTCTATTATTTCCTGAAAAAAGCTCATGCAAACAACAACCGACTGCTGGAAGCCATTACTTTATCCGTTATGTTTTTACTAATCGGTTTTTCATCATGGATTATGTTGCCTATCCGCGCCAACGCCAATACGGTTATCAACGAAAACGCCCCAACCAACGCGCGAGAATTATTGGCTTACTACAACCGTGAACAATATGGCGAAACACATTTATTCTACGGACCATATTATTCGGCTTATTACTACGGCTTAGATGAGGAAGAACCTTATGTAGATGACAAACCCAAATATGAGCAAGACAAAAAAACAGGTAAGTACGTGATTGTCAACAACTACAAAAAAGCTAAACAAAATTTTACCCATAAGCATTGGGGTATTTTGCCGCGCATGTGGGATGCTGCCAGCGCTGACAATTACAAAATGATTGCCGGAATTCCCCAAAAAAGCACCCGTAAACCAACCTTTTTTGAAAACATGAAATTTATGTTCAGTTACCAATTCGGGTATATGTATTGGCGCTATTTGATGTGGAATTTTGTAGGACGACAAGACGATGAACAAGGACGTTTGGATAATCATGGCAATTGGCTGAGCGGTATCAAATTTATAGACGAAATGCATTTGGGACCGCAAGACAAACTACCGTCAGATTACAAAAACAACAAAGCCCGCAACACATATTTTTTCCTACCGTTTTTATTGGCTTTCCTAGGGATTTTATACCATTCGTCCAAAGATTGGAAAAACTTTTATGTTATCTTAGTTGCCTTTTTGATGACCGGTTTGGCAATTGTTTTTTATACAAACGTCCGTCCCTTTGAACCGCGCGAACGTGATTATGCAGTTGTAGGCTCATTCTATTTCTTTGCCCTTTGGCTGGGAATAGGCGTGTTTGCCCTGTATGATTATCTGAAAAAATACGTGACTCCCAAACCGGTAGCCATTTCTGCCGTACTACTGAGTTTATTGACGGCACCGGCATTGATGGTAAGTCAAAATTGGGACGACCACGACCGTTCCGGAAAATATTCTGCCCTGAATAATGCCAAATCTTATCTTAACTCGTGTCAGAAAAACGCCATTATTTATACTATTGGTGACAACGACACATTTCCGCTTTGGTATGCCCGTGATGTAGAAGGTATCCGTACCGATATGCGCATCATCAATACCAGCTTGCTCAATACGGATTGGTATATCGACCAAGCCAAACGCAAAGTTTATGATGCCGCACCAATGAAAATAAAAATGCCTCATAAAAAATACGTGTATGGAACGCGCGATGCTTTATATCCTAATTTTATCAAAGACACTTTGGATATAAAAGATTTTTTACAATTAGCTCTTAACGATAAGTTTTCTACCATTAACGAAGAAAACGGTCAAACTCTCAATTTATATCCTTCACGCTATATCCGCGTGCCTGTCAACAAAGAAAATGTCTTAAAATACGGTATCGTTTCGCCAAAAGATTCTGCTAAAATTTTAGACGAAATTATTTTGGATGTCGGTGAAGACGGCATTTACAAAAATAGTTTAGCCATGCTGGACCAATTGGCAAATAACGACTGGAAACGCCCCATTTATTTCTCCGGCGGTAGTTTTGGCGACGCTGATTATCTCTTTGCTAAAAACTATTTGCAACTGGACGGTTTGGCTTACAAGCTTGTACCGATTTACACACCCTACGAAGGAATTGATTACGGTCGTATCGACACCGACACTATGTATGCGCACGTCAAAAAATGGGAATGGGGCAATTTGAATAAAAATATTTACCTAGATCCCGAAACACGTCGCAATTCATTGAGTTATCGCAATGTGCTATTCCGGTTAGCAGACTCATTATTTGTAGAAAACAAAAAGAAAAAAGCTGAAGAAATATTAGACCTTTCTATTAACAAAATGCCGGTCGAATCCTTTGGATACTACACCTCGTTGTTGGATTACGTTGATTTGTATTACAAACTGGACAAACGGGATAAAGCGCGCCGTTTGGCAAATACAATGGCTAAACGCTTTAAAGAATATCTCGACTATTATGCCGATATGCCTTTAAGTGAAAAATACCGCAACTTTGACGATATTGAACGCAATCTCCTGTTATTCAGAGAAATTCTAAACATTGCCGTTAAAAATAATGACAACCAATATGTAGAAGATAAAATGAAAGATTTTGAAGATATCATGACTAAGTATCAGGATATGTTGCAGGAAGATAGTGGTCAGTAAGAAGGGAAAAGCAATTAGTGTCTAGTGAAAAAAAATCGTGATGGTTGGAAGTTTTAGTATGAGAATAAAAGTAACAAGTAGCTAGTATAAAGTTACATACCCTTTATAACAAAAAAACGCCCCGAAACGGGGCGTTTTTTGTTATTGAATATTTTAGATATCAAAATCGTCATCATCAACTTCCATATCAATACCTCCTACAACGTAAGAAGTAATTTCGGTCTCTTGCGGTAAGACTTCAACGGCATCGTTTCGCAACCAGTGATTCATCCAGCTGAGCGGATTTTTGGTTTCTTCATAAATAGGCTTCAACCCGATTGCTTGTAAACGATTGTTTGTCAACCATTTCATGTATTGAATTAAAAGTTTGTCATTTAACCCGATGATAGAACCGTCTTTAAACAAATGTTCCGCCCAACGCATTTCTTGTTCCGCGGCATCTTTGTAAAGTTTATAAACCTCGTCGTCCAAACTACGGATAACTTCAGAAAATTCTTCATCTTTATTTGTTCGTAAATCTCGGATAATACGTTGCGTCATTTTGAGGTGTTCGTTTTCGTCGCGGGCAATAAATTTAATTATCTTCGCATTTCCCTCCATTTTTTTGTTTTCTGCAAAACTGAAGGCGCAAGCAAAAGACACATAAAAACGAACGCCTTCAAGAATATTGACGGACACTAAGGCTAAATACAAATCTTTTTTGAGTTGCTCTAACGTAACCGGTTCATCAGAGGTCATACCCATTTCCTGAGCTTGATATTTGATAATGTTTTGATAAAAATCATTATAATATTGTGTCACGGAGCCGGCACGTTCTTCTATCATCTTATTGTCCATAATTTCATCAAAAATTTTGGTCGGATCTGCATAGACATTTTTGATGATATAAGAATAAGACATAGAGTGAATGGTCTCAAAAAAGTCCCAAATAATAATGGCTTCTTCAACTTCCGGAAGCGTAACTGCCTGCCCGAATGTCAAAAAAGGCGAACGACCTTGGACACTATCCAGAAGAATTTGGTATTTCAAATTTTCCGTAAAAATAAATTTTTCGTGGTCTGATAATTCGGCAAAATCATTGACATCTTTTATCAATGAAACTTCCTCCGGACGCCAAAAGAAACTCAACATTTTTTGAGATAAATCTTCATAAAACGGATATTTCTGAACATCGTAACGTTGCAGGTTTCGTCCTTTACCAAAAAACATTTTTTGTTCGGTAAAGTCAATCTTACAGTTATCATAAATAGACGGAATGAACTTATCACTCGTGCAGTTATCGTGTTTTTTCATATTTAATTTGATTTTTGGGTATAAAATTACGGTTTTTTTTTGAAAAAAATACTGTCATTTTTTTGCCGGTTTTGCTTTTGACAAAAAAAAGCCACCCAAATGAGTGGCTTTTCAATGTGCCTAAAAAATATTTTATTTCTTAACAAATATTGCTGTATAACGGCTTTTGGCAGTTTGCAGTTTTACTACATAATAACCTGATGCAAGAGGCGAAACATCCATCTTGAAACGGTCGGTATTGCTGACAGCTTGTTGCAAAACTTCTTTACCGTTTAAGTCATAAACATAAGCGGTCGTGTTTAAAACATCAGGCAATGTCACATTGATATTATCCGTGGCCGGATTTGGATAGACATTTACATTAATAACTTGTTCATTATCAACAGCATTTGGAGTTGCCGTAAATTCTCCGGAGAATACACCGCGCCCGTAAGTTGCGACAAAAACTTTATTGTCATCACGCAACTCAATGTCTGTTACTTTAACATCGCTCATACCATTATACGTAGGATACCAGTTTGGAGAAGTAGCACTAAAATTGGGGGTTGCCCAAATGCCCAAATCGGTTCCGATAATGACTTCGTCTATATTTAAAGGATTCGCCATGATACAATTAACCGGCATGTCGGGTAAGTCCCCTTCTTTATTTTCCCAAGTAGCACCACCGTCATTGGTATAAAAAATATTGGTTACGCCGTAATTAAAAATCGTTACATAAATCTCATCTTCTGATTGACCAAACTCAATGTCTGAAATACTACCTACAAAATCTTCACCTGTAATATCATTAAAAACCGGTGTGGTATTAGCATTTTCTACTTTCAACAAATTTCCGTTTTGCAAACCGACAAATAACTTAGACGAATTGGTTGTAAATGGCGACACTTTCAGCGCCGTAGGGAAACTATGCATCATATCATCTTCAATAATAGTTCTTGATATCGTTCCTAAAAGATTACTGTACCGGCGAATAACATAGGTGTAAAAACCATTAGCGTCCGGATATGAATAATTAGAATATAAAATATTCAAATTAGAATCCAAAGCCTCTTGATTGATAAAATCCCCGTGAGGAGATGTTTCAAAATTTACGGTTGTCCAACTTTGTGTATCATAATTGTACAAACGGATATTACCGTTATAAACATAATTAGAAATTCTATAACGATCTGTTCCGTCTTGATCAAAGAAACAAAATGCCCCGTCACCTCCTTGAGCTTGAACGGAGTTGCTTACTTGTTGTGGCGCATTTTCAAATAATTGAGTACCGTTGTCCTGCGCACCTGCCATAAAATAATCGCCGGTAAATGCGGTTGTAGGCGCAACAGCCATGTGATAAAACTGGGTTACATTATAATTTTTATTACGGTGCACAATTGTATTACCGCCATTGGCACTGTATGCAACCCCACCGTCATTACCAAACAAAATGTGTTGCGAATCGACAAATGCAATACCATGTTGGTCAGGGTGAATGATATTTGTTGATGTTGAACCGTAATATGACGATATTTGAGCCCACGAAGTACCGCCATTGGTTGATTTAAAGAGATCAATACCACCAACATACAAGGTTTCATCATCATTAGGGTCAGTCTCAATAAACAAATCATAACCGGCTTGTCCACGGGTAAAATCTGTAGCAAAAAAATCGCCGTCACTTGGCATATTGAAGACATTCAATGACGATACAAAACCGTCTGTTGTTTTAATACCTGTCAGATTATACCCGTTATTGGTATATTGCTGAAGCAATAAATACATTTTATCAGGTGTGGTTTTTGAAACAGCCAATTCCATTCGTCCGACACTGGTCATCGGCTTTACCACATCAAAATTAATCCCGTCATCTGATGACATAATAGCACCATTTGCACCACCATTGATGGAATTACGAGTGGTTGTTAACCATATTTTATTGTCTGCCGCTATTTCCAAATCAAATGGCGTAAGCGTTGAACCGTCCGGAGCGGTTGGCAAAGTAACTTGTTGCCATGTAGCTCCATTGTCGGTTGACTTGTAGAGCCCTTGATAACCTTCACCCATAACCGTATAAGACGAAGCATTACCATAGGGAGAATCACCTGCTGTAGCATAAATTTCTGTTGTACCGTTATTGTCACGGGCAACTATATCGTTGATGTGTGTGATACCGGGCACTAAATAACCAACAGAAATACTTGTGTTATTGTTCGTAATAGTCGCATCAATACTAGTGGAATTATTCAATGCGTTTAAGATAGCTTCGCCGTCAGTTTTTGAAATCATAACTGCAGGAATAGTGATAGTATTATCATTACCACCCATAATAATTGGATCGCCACCAACATTGTTAATCATCAAAACACCGACAGCTCCGGCATCTTGTGCATTTTTAACTTTGTCAACAAAATAGCAAGTACCACGTTCAATTACGGCAATATTACCATTGATAGCCGCAGCATTTGTCAAAGTATTACAACCTAAAGTCGGATCAGCCGAACCATCATCTACCAAAACCAAATTGCCTGAATAGCTGTTAAAATCCGTATCGCCGAAAGCTGATTTAACAGCTACATAATCACCTTGTAAATTGGTAGGAGAATTAATAGTCAAAGTGGCATTGGAAACAAATTGTGCCGTACCGTCTTGCCCTCCAAAAACATGTTCCCATGTATAACCGCCGTCAGTTGAACGCCAAATTCCATTCCCGTTAACAGCACCTCTGGAATACGACTCACCTGTACCAACAAACATGTTTTGAGGATTATTTGGGTCGTAAGTGATGGAACTCACTGCCAAATTATGAGGCAAACTCACATTGTACCATGACGAACCCGGACTTGAAATATTAAAATTGATCCACAAACCGCCACTCACGCCTCCTGCAAACACCCGGTTGTGCGTCGGGTCGTTGGGGTCAAACATAACAGCTTTGGTTCTCCCGCCAACATTTGCAGGACCTCTCTGTATCCAAGGATTTGAAACAAGCCCCGGCACGCTACGATATATGTCTCTGTTTTCACGAATTAATTTCTGTAAACTTAACAACTTTTCCGGTGTGGGACGGCCTATTTCCGGATTCATAGTCAATTCCCATTGTCTTTCTAAATACGGACTTGGAGGTAAACCTAATGCTTTTCGTTCTGCTTTTGATAATATTTTGGTGTGCTTAAACGGCGATTTTTCTAAAAAAGCCGCATGTTTTTGTCTTAATCGCTCTGCCTCACTATGCTTATCACTTGTAGAACAAGAAGTTAGCATTAAGCCGGCAAAAACCGACAATAAAAAAAGTTTTCTTAATATCATAATATGTTTTTTGTTTTTTTAATTGGAAACAAATATAAAATAAAATGTGTAAAATCAAAAAATATGACTGCTTGTACCTGTAATAAGCAACAATTTTACAGCTATTTGATGTAGAAAACAATAATAATTACAATTTTATCTTTTGATAACCTGAAGGTATTTTGAACGGAAAACGCAAGTTTTTGTCAACAATGACACTTTTGTAGTCTATTTTTAAGTGTTGTTTGCCGGTTTTTATCTCAAAACCGTTTGGAATATCTTGCGTACCGTTTTTTTGGTAGTTGTCGTAACGCAATAAAATATCACCTTGCGTAGAATCATAAAATGTTCCGGATAGCATTTTGTAAAAAGAAGTTAATTCCAACTTTTTGATTACCGGATTTTCCGGTATCAATTCATAACTGTCAGGTTTGACGTTAAACCTTGCTTTGTCAGCATCTGTTTTTACTATTAAATCACCCGTTAACAGATTTTGTAAATTACTGAAACTGAACGACAAACCTAATTTTTGAGCCAACAAATCAAAATTGCCGTCGTAGTAAGTTTGCTCCAGTTTGTTGTAGTATTGTATTCTTCCGGGGGTGATATAAAACTTAACCATGGGAATACCCAAAAAATTCATACTCCCCCAAATAATACTGTCTTTAAGTATGCGTATTTTGCCACTACCTGAAAAACTTTGCGCCTCATCTCTGTAAAACACACCTATTTTTGCTTCTAAGGTTTTCGCAGAAAAACGATGCTTGTCCACCTCGGACAAAAACTTACTTAAATGCATTTTGCGAGTGTGGTTGTTAGTTGTTTTTTTGAAGGATTTACAACTTGACAAAAGCAACACAAAACCGGATAATATGAGAATGATTTTCTTCAAAGTTTTTGCAGTTTTTGACGGTATTTATCTACCTTTTTCTTTTGTTTTAAAGCCGTAAATATTTCAATATATTGTTGATAATAAGATTTTAACATTGATTTGTTGCCGGAAGTGAAATCTAAACCCATATCGAGGTAATCGCGGGCATCACTATATTTTTTCAGAGCGGTGTATGCCTTAGCCATATATAAGTATATACCGGCATCGTCAGGCGTTTTTTCCAATGCTTGTTCGCCTGCCTCAATCAGCTTTTTATATTGTTTTTGTTGCCAAAGCGTTTTTAATTTCCCTGATTCATTGACTTGCTTGACAACCGCCTTTGGTTTTGAACGGACATCTAATTGCATACGGCTTACCTGCCAATACAAATCGCGAATCAGATACTTATTTTTGGCTTTCGGTTCAAAATCTTTAATCAATTTATAAAGCTCTTTACGGGGGGCTTGCTGTTTAATTTTTATTTCGATAAACAGTTTTTGATACCACTTGTTATCAGGATTGATTTTTTGTGCTTTGTCCAGATATAACAAACTGTTGTCGTAGTCTTTGAGGTCAAAATAGTTTTGAGCCATTTTAAAATATATGGCATCATTTTGTGAATCAATAGACAAACACTGTTCAAACAAGTCGTTGGATTGTTCAAAGTTAGATTTAAGACGCTCGGTCATTGCATCATAGAAATATTCATCTAATGACGATTTGCCCTTTACGTCTTGAGCCATCAATTGTCCTAAGGACAACAAGTATATCAAAATTAAGTATCTCATACCTTGTAAACTGCAATATTTATTCCAATGTTGAATAATCTCCCAGATTGATACTTTCAAAATTGCCGTCATATTTGACAAAACTGCCTATCATAGAGTCTTTAATATCGGCGTTTTTAATTGAAGTTTGGTTTTGAATCAGACTGTTTTCAACTCGGGAATTTTCTATTTTACTATCTTTACCTAATGACACAAAAGGCCCTACTGAACTGTTGATAATCTCCGCACCTTCGGCGATATAACAAGGTTCAATTATCTCTGAATCAACGATTTTAGCTGTTTTTGAAATCAATTCTTTTCCTTCATCAAAATCGTATTTCAGTACTTTGGCATTAGTTTCAACCGCAACTTTCGGGTTACCGAAATCCATCCAGTCGGAAACGGTGCCGGGTTTAAAAATCAAAGCTTTTTGTTTCATATTTTCCAAAGCGGTGGTCAGTTGGTATTCACCGCTGACACGAATATCATGGTCAAACAAATATTGAATTTCATCTTTGAGTTGTTGGCCTTCTTTAAAATAATATATCCCGATAATAGCCAAGTCAGAGACAAATTCTTTGGGTTTTTCTACAAAACCTTCTATTTCATTTTTGTCATTGAGTTTGACCACCCCGAAAGATTCAGGATTCTCAACTTTTTTTACCCAGATAATACTGTCTGCTTTCTCATCTAACTCAAAAGAGCCTTTGAACAGCGTATCTGCATACGCCACCACAACCGGTCCGTCCAGCAAACTTTTGGCACTGAAAATAGCATGTGCCGTACCAAGCGCTTCTGTTTGGTAATCAATCTGTCCGGTGGCGCCAATCTCAGAAGCAATGTCAAGCAACTCTTTTTCAACATCTTTGCCAAATGATTCTCTGATGATAAACGAAATTTTATCAATGGGCTGTTGCATAACATTTGCTATTTCTCTCACCAGCCGTTCGGCTATACTTTTGCCGGCTACCGGAATCAAAGGTTTCGGGGTTTGTAAGGTATGTGGTCTTAAGCGGGTACCGAGCCCTGCCATGGGAATGATGATGTTCATACTAATTAGTTGAAAGTTGAAAGTTTTTTTGTTTTGATTGCAAAGTTAATTAATTATTAATTACGAATGAATAATGGCAAATAATTACTTTTTGCCTTTCTTATGTCGTTTGCGAGACTTCGGATAAGGTTGATAATCAACATCTTGATTAATCGTAAAATCTTTTATTAATTTGCCTTTTTGGTTGTAAAAATCAATTTTGATATGACGGTTTTTACCTTTGCCTACAATATTAAAAATCGCAAAATTGCGCTCCATTATCAAGGTATTGGATACACGCAAACGGTTAGGTTCGTTTTCGGCGTGGGTGTTGGGTCCCGATGTAAAAGGCGAAACGGTAACGTCCCAGATTTTCGGAAACTTATTGCCTTCATCTAACAAACTTATTTCTGTCATGTGGCGGTCGCCGGTCAGGAAAATGACGTTTTTGAGTTTTTCGCGATAGATAAAATTTATAATGTTAAGGCGTTCTTTGTCAAAACCGTGGTTGCTGTATGTTTCATAAGCACGTGCGGTATTTAAAAATTGTCCGCCCATGACAATAAATTTGAAACGGGCTTTACTGAATACCAAAGCTTTTTTGAGCCAGTCCAGTTGCGCTTTACCCAAGATGGTTTTGGGGTCTTTGGTGGTCAAATTGTTAGGATCGCGGTAATAACGGTTGTCGAGCAAGAAAAATTCCGCATCGTTGTAGCTGAACTGATAGGTCGCGCTTTGCAAACCGCTGACTTGCTTAGGATTTGCCCAAAACAGGTTAAACACATCAATGGCGGTATCTTTGTTCCAAAAACTGCCGTCGCTGTCGTTGGGACCGAAATCATGGTCGTCAAC
>JALVLX010000113.1 GCA_027032855.1 Flavobacteriales bacterium
TTCTTGACATCTCTTCTGTTTTACCATTGACAAAGATGCGTCCTTTATTACCAAATCCGTGCGGCAAAAAGACCGAATCGTGTCTGATACGTTCCGTAACACGGACTTTAATACTAAACGAGCTGATTTTGCCTTTGAAGTTTTTCAACCAAACTTCCTGTCCGTTTTCTACTCCGTAAACTTTGGCTGCCTTCGGATGCACCCACAAAAGCGGTTCGTTTTTCAATTCCCATAAATGCGGATTGTTCAAAGTTCTACCGAAAGTATGCATCGGTAAACGGCCGTAAATCAAGCGTAAGAAACCGGCAGGTGCTTCGCCGTGGTCTTTGTAAACCGGCATCGGATCGTAACCCCACTCATCAAAATCGGTTGAGTATAATTCTATTTTGCCGGTATTGGTATTGAACCAATATTCTTCTCCGTCTTTTAAATACATAGGTGTTTTTCTAGGGAAATGCTTCACACCAACGCGTTTCAACTCTTCCATAGAACTACCGACTTGCTTCAATTGCCAATCCAATACTTCTTCAAAATCTTCCCATTCATAAAAATCTTTCAAGCCCAAACGCACCCCTATTTCTCTGGCTATCCACCAACCCGGTTTGGTTTCCCATTTAGGTTTAACGGCAGGATAACGCAAAGCTACATTCGGCTGACGGTGGTGAGCCGTTCTCAAATGATCCAAACGTTCCAAATAAGTAGCTTCGGGTAAAACCACATCGGCATAACCGGTAATTTCACTAGGCATCGTATCCACTACTACAATGAAATCTTGGTTTTGCAAAGCACGCTTCACTTTATCTTCCGGCGGAATAGATTGAATAGGGTTAGTTGCCGTAATCATCATACCTTTTACTTTGTAAGGTCCTTTATATTCGGGTAAAGCGTGGTCAATAATCTCGTTAGTAATACCCATTATAGCTAATTTGTGCTTTTCACGGGATATGGTTTTCCAAGACCATTTTGGTTTCGGGAACGGCGGATGCGCTTCTTTCGGCAATTTGAGTTTTTCAGGAAAATAAAAACCGCCTTCACGTCCCCACGAACCGAGTATCGCATTCAAAATGGCAATGGCTCTGGTGCGTTGTGTATCGTCACCATACCAAGCCGTATGACGTCCCGGGTGGATAATCACACGTGGCGAAGCACCGCCTATCATACGTGCCGTTTCGTAAATATCTCCGGCAGGAATGGTAGTCACACTTGCTGCCCATTCGGGTGTGTATTTTTGAACGTGGTCTTTGAGTAAATCAAAACCGTAAGTGTATTGCGCAACATAATCTTTATCATACAAACCTTCGTTGATAATAACATTCATCCAAGCCAACAACAAAGCAATATCAGTAGAAGGTTTAATCGGTAACCATTTGGTGGAATGTGCCGCCATGGTAGAAAAACGCGGATCAACCGTGATAATCGTACCACCTCTATCAATCAACTGCGATACTTCTTGAACGTGTCCGTTGTGCATGTTCTCACCGATATGATTTCCTATCAATACCAAACAATCGGTATTTCGTACATCGGTAGGCTCCGGCGAAGCCAATCCGGCACCGTAAGTAGCGATAAATCCGGCTTCACGGGTTATCAAACACTGCGCTCCGGCAGGTTCACCCATAGTATCCGACCCCCAAGCTTTAAACAAATGTTCAAAGTGCGGACCGGTTTTGCCGTGGAATAGCAACGCCATACTTTCTTTGCCATATTTTTTTTCAATATCTTTCATGCCTTTGATGATGACATCAAAAGCTTCTTCCCATGTAGCTTCTTTAAATTCTTGTTTGCCGTCTTTACCTTTCACTCTGATTAAAGGTTTTTTGAGACGGTCTTCATCGTAATACATACCCAATCCACCTGTTCCCCGCGGACACAAACGCCCGTTAGAATGCGGATCGATATCATTACCTATAATTTTATGTATTTTACCTTCTTTATCGGTATAGGTCCAACCGGCACAATTCCAAAAACATACCTCACAAACCGTAGGTGTTTTAATGGCTTCGTTTTCCAATAAATGCGGTGTTTTCTCTTCGCCGAAAATTGCCCCCATAATACTGGTCAACGGTGGTGTCATTGCCAATCCGGCAGTTGCCGTTCCCGATATTTTGATAAAATCTCTACGACTTAATTTGCTCATAATAATATTATTGTATAAATATTAATTTCCGTTTAATTTCACCCAAAAATAAAACCTAAAAACCGCCTTTAAACTGACGAATGACACTTTTTACAAACAAAAAGAATTGTTCTAAATACTTAATTTCAATAAAATTGAGAAATGTCATTTTTGTAACAGCAGTAACATTGAAAATAATATCAAAAAAATATCTTAAACCCCGTAGGGGTGTACTGTTTGTAGTAAATTGTGCACATTTGAATCTATTGAACCCCGTAGGGGTGACCTGTTATTAATGAGTGTTATTTTATTTATCAACAATAAATCATTACAGGTCGCTCCTACGGAGCTTTGCTTTTTTCATATTGTCAAATATGCTACAAAGATGTCGCACCTACGGCGCTCAGTGGAAATTTATTATTGTTCATCTAAATACCTAATTTCAATAAAATTGAGAAATGTCATTTTTGTAACAGCTGTAACACAGATAAAAAAAACAATTTCTGAAGCAGAAATATCAAAAATTACATTTTTTCGGACGAAAAAGTGTTCATTTTTACATTTTTTCGGACGAAAAAGTGTATATTTGCATTTGTTATGAAACGAATTCTCTATCAAAATTTATTAGATTGGAAACAATCAAAGGACAGAAAACCTTTGATTATCAAAGGAGCACGTCAAGTTGGAAAAACTTGGCTTATGCAACATTTTGGCGTAAATGAATACAAAAATTATGTTTATGTCAATTTTGAAACGTCAAAACATTTACAAAATATTTTTGAAACGGATTTTAATACCGACAGAATTCTACAAGTTGTCGAAATAGAAACCGGTAAAAAAATTTCTGCCGATGAAACCTTAATCATCTTTGACGAAATACAAGAAGCCCAAGGTGGCTTAACGGCATTAAAATATTTTTATGAAGAAAAACCCTCACATCATATCGTAGCTGCCGGTTCGTATTTAGGAATGAGCATTCACTCAAAATATTCATTTCCGGTAGGTAAAGTCCAATTTTTAGATTTATATCCAATGGATTTTATTGAATTTTTATGTGCAAAAGGATATGAAAAACTGGCAGAAGTTATTTTGCAAAAGGATATGAAAACCTTGAAAATTTTCAAAATCAAATTGACAGATTTATTAAAACAGTATTATGTCACCGGCGGTATGCCCGAAGTAGTCAAAAATTACATAGAAAACGATAATTTACTAAAAGTAAGGGAAATACAATTAAATATTTTACAATCATACGAATTTGATTTTGGAAAACACGTTCCTGCCAAACAAATACCGAAAGTCAAAATGATTTGGAATTTTATACCTGCACAGTTGTCAAAGGAAAACAAAAAATTTATTTTCGGACTGCTCAAAAAAGGTGCCCGTGCCAAAGAATTTGAAACTGCTTTAACTTGGTTGGAAGAAAGCGGTTTAATCAGTAAAATATACCGGATAAAAAAGCCCGGTTTTCCTTTGCGTTCATACATAGACAGTTCTGCGTTCAAAGTGTTTTTTGTTGATATCGGACTATTAGGTGCGCTGTCAGGGTTAGACCCTAAAATTGTTTTACAAGGTAATAGTGTTTTTAAAGAATTTAAAGGTGCTTTAACGGAACAATATGTATTTCAACAACTTAAACCTTGTTTTCAATTATTTTACTGGTCATCGGAACGCTCTGACGGTGAAATAGATTTTATTTTTCAAAAACAACAAAAAATCATTCCGGTAGAAGTTAAAGCCGAAGAAAACTTAAAAGCAAAAAGTTTAAAATTTTTCAGTGAAAAACATCAAATTACAGACGCTATACGTTTTTCTTTATCCGATTACAGAAATGAAAAGTGGTTACAAAATATACCATTGTATGCGGTTAAAAGTGTTTGTTCGCAATAAGTGTTAATTGATATCATTATCAGCATCTTACCTAACAGCGCTCGATGGTAGATATATAACATCAATAAAAAAAACAAAAATTTAATGCTTATGCGGAATACCTTTAATATGCAATGCCAAATGTTTTTCATCACCGGTTTCATTGACCCAACCGAAATTGGCATCTTTCTTGGCATCTAAAAGGTCTAAATAAGGTTTAATGT
>JALVLX010000114.1 GCA_027032855.1 Flavobacteriales bacterium
GAACACGGTTATATGTCGGCATTGTCGTTTATTATGATTATAACGGCAGCAATAGTTTTGCTTAAAAATGTGTTCAATTATTTAGCCATGTTTTTCATGACTTTTTTGCGCAATGGTGTCTTAAAAGATATGCGCAATGATATGTATGAAAAAGTTATCTCGTTGCCGGTATCCTTTTTTTCTGAAAAACGTAAAGGCGATGTGATTACCAGAATGACATCGGATGTAAGAGAAGTGCAATGGGCATCGTTGATAGTCTTGGATATAATTGTTAAGGAACCGCTAACTATATTGTTTACGGTAGTCGCTATGTTAATGCTCAATGTTAAGCTGACGATATTTATTTTTCTTTTTACGCCGGTTGCCGGTTATATCATTTCTTTGGTGGGAAAAAAATTAAAACGTGCTTCCCACGTTGTGCGTAAGCTCAACAGTAGTTTTTTGTCGCATATTGAAGAAACCCTGACCGGATTGAAAATCATCAAAGGCTTTAATGCCGAAGGGCTTTTTGACCGCAAGTTTAAAGATTTGACTTTGGCTATTTACAAATCTACCAACCGCTTGATTAACAGACAAAATCTGGCACATCCCGTCAGCGAATTTCTTGGCGTAATGGTGATTGTAACCATTTTGTGGTACGGCGGACACATGGTGTTGATTGACAAGACTTTAAGTCCGGCGGCGTTTATTACGTTTATCACTTTGGCATACAATATTTTAACACCTGCCAAAGCTATAGCCAAAGCCGGTTATACCATTCGTAAAGGCATGGCATCCGTTGAGCGTATTTTTGATATTCTCGATGCTGAAAACCCTTTGACTGACAAGCCCGATACTATTGTTAAAAAAAGTTTTGATGATAGTATCACACTGGATCATGTCAGTTTCAGATACGAAGATGACAATGTATTGAAAGATGTGAGTTTTACGGTAAAAAAAGGTGAAACTTTAGCTTTGGTAGGGCAATCCGGAAGTGGTAAATCGACGATTGCCAACCTGTTAATGCGTTTTTATGATGTCAACGAAGGGGCTATCAAGATTGACGGTATCAATATCAAAGATATGACCAAGCACTCCTTGCGAAGCTTGATGGGGCTGGTTACACAAGATTCCATTTTATTTAACGATACGGTGCGCAACAATATCGCTTTGGGTAAGCCCGATGCTTCTATGGAAGAAATTATCCAAGCGGCAAAAATTGCTAATGCGCATGATTTTATTTCGGAACTACCCAACGGTTATGATACCAATATCGGTGATAGCGGTAACCGTTTGTCAGGTGGTCAAAAGCAACGTTTGAATATCGCTCGCGCTATACTCAAAAATCCGCCGGTGTTAATCTTGGATGAAGCGACTTCAGCGCTTGATACCGAATCGGAAAAACTGGTGCAAGATGCTTTGGATAACTTAATGGTTAACCGTACTTCAGTGGTTATTGCCCACCGCTTGTCAACCATTAAAAATGCTGACAAAATCGTGGTTATGCACAAAGGTGAAATTGTAGAAATGGGGACGCACCAAGAATTGATGCAACGTGAAGGCGTTTATCACAATCTGATTATGTTACAATCATTTGCTTGATAAATTGGACAAAGACCAGAAATATTACATAGACGTCATTCTGCCGCTCAACCTGTGGAACAGCTTTACTTATGATGTCACTAAAAAGGAATTTGACTTTTTGCAAAAAGGCATGCGGGTAGCGGTTAGCTTTGGTAAACAGCGCTTGCAGACGGGAATTGTTTTCAAAAAACATCATAATAAACCACTGCATTATGAGACCAAATCAATTCTGCATATTATTGATAATCAGCCGGTAATTAACGACTTTCAATGGGAGTTGTTCAAGTTTATGTCTTCTTATTATTTGGCACCGCCGGGGATTGTTCTCAAAGCGGCGTTACCAAGCTCATTTATGTTACAAAGTGAGACTTACTTGATGCTCAATGAAGGTGTTTTTGACGAAAATACAAAATTATCCGATGATGAATACTTGATCATTGAAGCTTTGCAAATGCAAAAAATGGTTGACATTAAAAGTTTGCAGGAACTCTTCGGTTCAAAAAAAATCTTTGCAATTGTCAATAAATTGATGAAAAAAGGCTTGATCAGAAGTTTGCAAGAAGTAAAGGAAAAATATAAACCCAAAACAGAAACTTATTTACAGCTATCAGAACAATGGCAAGGCGAAAAAATCAATGAACTGTTTGAAGCTTTGAACAAAAATGCTGAAAAGCAGCGACAGATTTTATTGCAGTTTTTCAACTTGCAACGTCAAGGCAAACCGGTGCTTAAAAAACAATTGTTGGCACAGAGCGGAGCAGGCTTATCTTCTCTGAAAGCTTTGATTAGCAAAGGGATTTTGTTTGAAATAAAAACCAATATAGACCGGATTAATTTTGAAGCGGCATCACAGCAGGTGAAAGCGCTCTCTCCTTCACAAAAAAAAGTACTGGGCGAAATCAAAAGTCTGTTTCTCAAAGAGACACCCGTGTTGCTACACGGGGTTACATCAAGTGGCAAGACAGAAGTTTATATCCATCTGATAAAAGATGCGATTAAGCAAGGTAAACAGGTGTTATATTTGGTACCGGAAATTGCTTTAACCACCCAATTGGTACAACGGTTGACCAAAATTTTTGGTAACGATATATCGGTGTATCATTCCAAATATTCGCAACAAGAACGGCGCGAAGTCTGGCTCAATGTGTTGCACAAACAGCAAACAGCGCAGATTGTTTTGTCTGCCCGTTCGGGAATTTTCTTACCTTTTCAAGATTTGGGGTTGATTATTGTTGATGAAGAACACGAAGCTTCATACAAACAAGTACAACCCGCACCGCGCTATCATGCACGGGATTTGGCGGTATATTTGCACAAAATCCACCAAGCACCCATTTTGTTGGGTTCGGCAACTCCCAGTATTGAAAGCTATTTCAATACCCGTAGGAAACGTTATAATATTGTGAATTTGCAAGAGCGTTTTGGTGGTGTGAGCCTGCCCAATATCGAGATTGTTGATTTAAAAGAAGCCCTGCGACGCAAACGTACCAAAGGTAATTTTGCTGAATCTGTTTTGGAAGCTATTGAAAAAACGCTCCAGAAGCACAAGCAAGTGATTGTCTTTCAAAACCGTCGCGGGTATGCGCCCGTTGCGCAATGTGAAGACTGTGGACATGTGATAGAGTGTCCGCACTGCGATGTCAGTTTGACCTTACACAAACACCAACACAAGCTCAAATGTCATTACTGTGGTTATCAGACGGAAGTGCCGGTTACTTGTCCTGTTTGTGGCAATCCGTCAATCAATTATAAAGGTATCGGGACGGAGCAGATACAAAACGATTTGCAAATTTTCTTTGAAAATGCCGTTGTGGACCGCCTGGATAGTGACACAACACGTGGCAAAAACAGTTTTGCCAATATTTTAAGCAAATTTCAAAATTTGGAAACCGACATACTCGTCGGGACGCAAATGCTGGTCAAAGGTTTGGACTTTGCCAATGTCGGCTTGGTAGTCGTGATGAATGCTGATCAACTGTTGTATTACCCCGATTTTAGAGCCGATGAACGCAGTTTTCAAATGCTGATGCAAGTGGCGGGTCGTGCCGGCAGACAGAAAGAGCAAGGTAAAGTGTTGATTCAAACTTTTAACCCTGACCACCCGGTACTCCAAATGGTTTTGAAGGGAGATTATCAAAGCTTGTATGAAGCACAGATTGCCCAACGCCGGGAATTGTATTACCCGCCGTACAGCAAGATGATTAATTTTATTATCAAAGACAAAAACCTGCAAAAATGTCAAGAGGCTGCCGAGTGGTTGCAAAAGTCTTTTGCCAATGCTTTTGAAAAAGTTTTAGGACCTTCCGATGCTTTGATTCCACGTATCAAAAACCGGTTTATCAAGGAAGTTTTAATCAAATTAAGGCCAAGCAAAACTCTGCCCGAACAAAAACGTTATATCTTAAAAGTACTCAATACCTTTCATAATATCGCTTATTTTAAGTCGGTGCAAGTGGTGATTGATGTGGATCCTTATTAGTGGCAAGTAACAAGTATCAAGTAGCTAGTAGCAAGTATCAAGTAGCAAGTATTGTTACATTGCGGGTCTCCCGACCCCGACGGTATTTTCCCGTTTTTTGATAGCAATTTTTCACATTATTACCGCACAATTTTATCGTGTAGCAACAAACTTTTAACT
>JALVLX010000115.1 GCA_027032855.1 Flavobacteriales bacterium
AATGCGTTCTGACACTTCTTTTTGAAACATACCTGTGAATTCGGGAACTATTTCTTTGAAATCCAACACTTTGAAAACAATTTGTGTTGAAATATTGTAGGGAAAATTACCGGTTATACCGATTTGTTTGCCGTTGAATAAATCAGCCAAATTGAGTTTTAAAAAATCACCTTCTATGATGTTGTCTTGTAGGGTAGGGAAATGCTTTTTGAGATATGCCACCGATTCTTTGTCAATCTCTACAACATAAAGTGTTTTGTCTTGCTCCTGAAGTAAAAATTCGGTCATAACCCCCATACCCGGACCTATTTCCAAAATGGTATCATAAGTATCGAGTTGTAAGGTACTGGCTATTTTTTTTGCGATATTTTTATCGGTTAAAAAATGCTGCCCCAGATATTTTTTTGGTTTGACCATATGGGTTAAAAGTTGAATGTTAAAAGTTACACTTCGGCAGGCTCAGTGACCTGAGTTGAAATTTGTATTTTGATAACTTGAGTTAAAAGTTCTCTTTGATATTGCTCTTAACTTTACAAACTTTGTGAACATTATAAAGAAATGATTAAACTAATTTAGAATAATTTTTTGTGTATCGTTTTGGTTGCCGTTTTTGATTTTAACAAAGTAAATGCCACGCACTAAATGATTTAGATTGATACTTTGGTTAAAATGAGAGCTTGCTTCATATTTTTTGTTTAAAACTTCCCTTCCGCTGATATCAAATATTTTGATTTTTATATCATCTTTCAGGTTTTTAACGTCAAAACTAATTTGGATTTGTTGATTAGCCGGATTGGGATAAATTTTCAGGTTGCTTAGGTTGTTGTTGGAAATGCTATTTCCGTTATTAATGTTAAATTTTCCTTTAGCCATATCAAAGAAATAATTATCATGTGCTTTTACCATAATTCTTCCTTCGCCTGTGGTTTGATTTGGAACAGTAAAGTTTATTGTGCCGTTGTTTGGAATATCGTCGGCAATAAGTATCGGAAAGGTTTCGCCATTGTCAAGCGATAGTAAAATATCAACGGTACTACAATTAACAGAACCGCCTGTTGTACCGGCAACATCCCAAGTGATTGTTTTTGTGTCGCCAGTCTGCCAGTTTTCATTAGCAGATAGGTTGGTTACTCTGAAAGGACCTGTTGTGGCGTCAACTTGAAATTGTAATAAGGCGTAAGGTGACTGTCCACCTCCGGGATGATTATCTCTGACTGTAACGGCAAAGGTTAGAGTGCGATCTACAGCAGGTAATTTTTCCCATAGATTACCGTAAGCACTGTTGATAATACTAGCCATTTTAGGAAAATATCTACTGTTATTAGTTGACGGATTGTATGATCTGAATGCAGGTCCGGCATCATAATTAGAATTTGGGTACCAAGAATTAGGTGCGTTATTAGGTATAATGTCCTTTTGTTCCCAGCAGTATGTTAAAATATCGTTTGTATCTTGGTCGGTAGCATTGGCTGTAAGAATAAAAGGGGTGGATTTAGGAATATAAACATTGCCGTAATCCACAACATTGATTGTTGGTGTATGATTACCTATATTGGAATTATTAGAGCAAGTAGCTGTTGTTGAAATAAAATTACCGGCTTCAATAATGCTTGCTATACTGAAATAATCATCGCTGTGAGGTTGAATATTGGGGGAACAAACGCCGGCATAAGCCATGATGGTGCTACCGCTACCGGGTTCAACGGAAGTATTTTGGTTAATATTATTGTTACAAGAGTTGGCAAAAGTATGGTTACAACCAAAGGCATGTCCTATTTCGTGTGCTACATAGTCAATGTCATAGGTGTCTGTTCTGGGGCTTGTAGAGCCGGTAACGGAACGACCTTTTACAGAGCTACATATAATGCCTAATCCTGAAATGCCCCCCCCGGCATAAGTGGAAAACAAATGTCCGCCATCGTAATTTGAAGCACCTATGTGATTGTTTAGAACATTGGTGTTATCGTAAAGCATGGAAATAATATCAGAATTATCGTAAGGGTCATTGTTAGCATCAAGAAAAATGGCATCCGTTTCATTTTGAACTAATTCCAGCGTTACGCCGAAATCTCTTTCGTAAACTGTATTGACACGATCGATAGTTTCGGTTACTGCAGCTAATACAACATTCTTTTTTTCGGCATCTGTTGCGTTTGTTGTAATAATTCCCATATTGATGGCTCTGTCAATATGAAATTGTGAGTATTCACCAGTTGTAGCCACTGCAAATCGATAGGTTCTTAACAATTCATCGTCGATTAGTGAGTTTTTCAAACCGGTATTGTCTTGAATAGGTTCGCTATCGGTAAAGCATTGAAATGCTTTTGGTGTCAAGTGGTCTTTGGAAAAGACAATATTGTATTGCAAATCTTTTGTTGCCGGTTCAATAATCAAATTAGGTTTCCCGGGTCTTGAAATTTCAATACGCAAACCAAGAGGACTGATGACAATTGATGCAATATAGCCTTTATTATTGTAACCGCGATAAGTATAAATATCAGCTCTCTGCTTGAGTGATTGCTGTAGGGTAGTGGATTTGAAGATGGTATAGTTGTCAAAATTACCGTTTTCGTCGGGTATGGCAAAGCTGATGTTAGAGGGGATATTGTCAGTTATTACCGGTGCCGGAAACAGTTGATTATTGATAGCCGGCAAGTCTATTTCATAAGAAATATATTGGTTTGGCACACGAGCAGGTGGTATGACAATTTTGTCAATTTGAGAGATATGAGCAGGGCGCCAAAAAGCTGTTTGGGCAAAAATAGAAAAACTTAAAAGTAAACTTAATAATAGTGTTTTTGTTTTCATAAATAGTGTGATTTTGTTGTAATATGTTGTGACAAATATAGTAAATAGAAACCAAAGGTGTTAAATTCTAAAAGAAAGTTTGAAAGGGTTCTCTTCGTTTGTCGTATTTAATGCCTTGTAATACAGAGGATTTAATGCCAATTTTAAAATACCAATAAGTTCTGTCTAAAGGGTTCCAAAGTAGAGACATATCCCAGCTTTTAAGGTCTTTGTGGAAGGTAAATTGGGTAAAAGAGAACTTTTTCTTAACCATATCATATCCACTCGAGTAATTGAAATCCCATGAAGGAGAAAAACTTATTTTTCCTCTGAAATTGATAACGTTTGAGCTGATTTCATTAAACCAAAGGCTACCTGCGTGATAAGCTTTGTTTTGATAGTTAAAATTGTAGCTGACACTTAAAGACCAATCTATATCGTTAACAAACAGTTCGGCAGTTTCGTTCTTTTGTTTGTTTTGATTTTCTTTTTGTTTGTTTGTTTTTTTTCTAAAAGTGTCATTACTGAAATTGTAGCTGGTTGAAAAATTGAAATTTTGAATACGTCCGATACCTTGATTCTTTTGCCATGCAAATTGGTCAATATTTTTTCCGGTATCATCCAGGGCATAAAAATCATACAACGAGCTCATGTTTATAGTAAATCCTTGGGCAATTGTTGCTGTTGAACTTAAGTTGATTTTGCCAAGTTTAAGAGAGTCGCTTAAAAAGTTATAGCCGGTATTTGCTGTCAGAAAACGAATTTTTTTCGATTTGCCGTCTTTGGTTTTGAATTTTGCTTCAAAATCATTAGACAGGCTCATTGTCATTGATTTAGATTCGTTAATATTAGGTTTACCATATAATCCATTGTCAAAAATGGTATAATTGACATATTCATTTTTGTCGGGATTTAAATATTGTTTAATTAATTCGTTGTTTACGGGGTGGTAACCGGTGCTAAATCCCATTTTCATGGTATGTCTGATACCTTGTAAAAAATGTTGCTTACCAAAGAGGTAGGTGCCGTAAAGAGTTGTAGATAAATTAAGAGAGGCATTGATATCACGAAATGATTCAAAACCTTTGAGTTTGATGATTTTTTCACCGCCGTCGCCGTTGTTTGCCGTGGGGTCCCATTCTTTTTCGACACTTTGCATTTGCCACACTTCTGTGTAAGTCACACTAGGTTGCAGGTTGAAATACTTGAACAACTTCATATTGGTACTTACCGGAATAGTATGCATGGCACCTGATTCGGCATCACGCCACATTTGGGATTTAAAAAACAAGCTATCAACAGTATTTACTTTTTGTTGAGCATCGAGACGATAGTTGAATTTAATACGTTGAAAAACATTCTTTTTCATGCCGTTTTTGTTAGCAAAAGGATAAATCTCACTAA
>JALVLX010000116.1 GCA_027032855.1 Flavobacteriales bacterium
ACAATATCATCACGGGTTATTTCTTGATAATTTGCGGGAGCGTTTTTTTCTTCTTCTGACTTTTCTTTTTTACAAGAAGCTAAAACTAAAGTTAAGATTAATAGTACGTTAAGTATTTTATATGTTGATTTCATAATGATAAGGTTTTAAGAATAATTAATTTAGAGTAAACTTGTTTACAAAAATTCTTTCCCGTTTGTTGTAGCAAACAGGAAAGAATTTTTTAAGCCATTAAAATTTAACAAACTCAACTCTGCGGTTATTGGCTTTGCCTTCGGGTGTGGCATTGTTGTCAATGGGTTTGCTTTCGCCCCAACCGGTATATTTTAGTCTGGACTTGTCAATGCCCATAGAAATTAATTTGTCCATCACGGTTTTGGCGCGTGCTTTAGAAAGTTTCATATTAAAGGCTTCGTCTCCATCGCTATCGGTGTGTCCTTCAACGCTGAATTTAAGGTCGGGTTGTTTTTTCATCAACTTATAAATACGGTTGATAGGTCCCATACTTTCGGGTTTCAATGTAGCTTTATTGACATCGAATTTGATACCGTTTACGATAATTTTGCCGTCTGACAATACCCGTTTGTAATATTTGACACCGCCTTTGGCTATACGGAAGTTTTTGATAAACATATTTTCGCTTCCGGCAGTAACGGTAACACCTGTCGGGTTGCCTTCATAATGTGGAATATTAATCAAGCGTTGATCATCCAAATACACTTTAAGCTTGCCTTTGGTATAAGCAATGGCTATATGACGCCATCCGCCTTCATCATCCCAATTGCTTCTTTTTTTTCCTTTTAAAGATCCTTCAATCTCTCCAAATTCCACACCATTAACAAAAAAGGATATTTGTGCATTAGAGAAACTTGATTGATTTTTACGGTCATAGAAGGTAACGTAATGCCGTTCGTTATAGACTTTTGGATTAAAATAAGCGTCATATTCAATGGTAAATACATCCGGTAAATAATCTTGTTCGGGATTTTTCAAATAAGGAACAATACCTCTTCTATACATATTTCCTACATCTGTTATAAAAGTAATGACCGGTTCGCCATCAAACTCAGCAATTTCGGCACCGCCTTGGTATAAATCCCACCGGCTCGGGAATTCCCCGTTTTCTTCGTCGGCATCAGGTCCGTCTTCAAAAATCACCGTATCTCCCGGTACAAAATCGTATTTGCTCCATACCAAATTGTGTTTTTTAGCTTTTGAAGTTTTACCGGAAGCAGTGCTACCGGTATCATCACCTTCACTATCATTTGATTGGTTTGACTTAGACTTTTTTGACGATTTACTTTTTTTAGATTTTTTGTTTTTACCGTCAATTGCGTCTTCTGCTTCGTCATAGACCTTGTCTATACCTTTGTCCACACGACGTTCCGAACGACGTTCGGCTTCTCTTTTTATTTTTTCTTCGGCGTGTTTGGCCAATTTTTTTAAAAACTGTGCTTCGGCTTGTTGGGTAGCAAAGATAAAAAGTAGTCCTACCATTAATAATTTAAATAACCTCATAATGCAATTGTTTTATTATCTATTTTTGTTAATTATAGAGCTCCTGCTTTGATATTGGCTTTGGCTTTAAAACTGATGTAAAAATGTTGCGGGTCAGTAGTTGGCACTCTACTTGAAATTTTGATGTTTACTTTCTTTTGGCTCAACAATTTATCGGCAATTTGTTGTATTTTTTGAGTATCTGTAATCATAATAGGGTCGCCTTGCGCCACTAAATCATAACTAAAGTTGGGGATGGTGATTACAATATCGTTGTCAACGGTAATGGTAAGGTCAACGACAGTAGTGTTACCGGCTAAACCTGATAAACCGTCAAAAGTTAATTTGACATTTGACAAATCGATTGACTTTAATTTGTCAAGGTAATCATGCGTGTCACTATTGTCAAGGTCAAGATCAAAATCTATTAGATAATCCGGTCCCGACATAGCACTTCTTACTGTTTCATTAACAACAATTTGATCTGATGTGGCTGAAAGATCCGTGCTGAAGGTCACGTCTAATGCCTCTTTTTTACAAGCAGTCAAACTAAGTACTGTAAACACGAATAATAAAACTGTTTTTTTCATTTTTTTTATGGTTTTAAGTTAAGATGTGGTTTTATAAAATATTTTAGTTATTGTTAAATTGCAAACAAATTTAATTACATTTCAAATTACTTTCTCAATAAATTTGTGAACGACATAAAATAAGGTATAAAGTGACGAAAATCGGGCATGAACGACATTTTAGGCGTATCTTTGTCTCTTTATGTGTTTTATTGCAAAAATTACGCATTTTACAAAGATTTTTCCGTCGTTCATATATTTTTTATTGTAGCAATGTTGGATTTTTGTAAATTAGAGGCACAAAAAAACAAACTTACAATGATAAAAGCTGTAATTGTAGATGACGAACAACTCGCTATAGAGAGTTTGCAATGGGAAATAGAAAATTTCAGTCAAGATGTGAAGGTGGTTGAAACTTTTACCAACCCTAAGGAGGCTGTTAGCGGTATCAATTATCTGAAACCCGATTTGGTATTTTTAGATATTGAAATGCCTGAGATTGATGGTTTTCAATTGTTACAATTGTTGGATTATAAGAATTTTGATTTGATTATCACAACAGCCTACAATCAATATGCTATTCAGGCATTTAAAGCCAATGCAATTGACTATTTGCTCAAGCCGGTTGATCCTGATGATTTGATACAAGCTGTAGAAAAAGTTAAAAAAAGAATTGGTAGTAGTTTTGCTACCAAAAACATAGAAACAGTTTTAGATAAATTAATCAATAATAATATTAACAGACATAAAAAAATCCCATTACCTTTAAATCAAAAAATTATTTTGATTGAAGCAAATGATATTTTATATTGCAAATCAGATGGAAGTTATACAACTGTTTACATGTGTAACGGCGAAGATTATTTGGTGTCAAAAACCATAAAATATATTGAAGACTTGTTGCCTCGAAGTCATTTTATCCGCATACATAAATCCTACATAGTTAATTTGTTTGAAATCAAAGAGTTTGTCAAACAAGGTGGTGGCGAAATTGTTTTGAGCAACGACAAAATTATTCCGGTTTCGCGTACCCATCGCAAGCATGTTTTAGAAGCCTTAAACATTTTATAAAATGTCAGCCTCTAATTGGATACAAGCTCTATCTGAGCCGCAAGAAAACGGTATTGTTGTTTTTATTTCCGGCTTCTTGTTTGCTTTAGGAATATATCACTTATTGCTATATTATCAAAATAAAATAAAATCTTATTTGTTTTATGCCATTTACGCTTTATTGGTACTGGCTTATACTTTTCATCGGTCAAAACACTTTATATTGGCTGATATGGTTGCCGGTTATCATAGTTCTATAGAATTTTTATATGATCCTGTCAAATGGCTATATTCCACAGTATATATGTTTTTTGCCTTAAGTTTTGTAGATTTAGATCAGTATTATCCAAAGTTTACCAAACATTTAAAATTATTTTTAAAATCCGGTTTGGGTATTTTGGGTGTTTTGTTGTTGATAGCCATTGTTTTACACAATAAACAAATATTAGATATTGCTTATAATTTTGGATTTTTACCGATCATTTTTATACTTTCTTTATACATATTATACTTGATTTACCGCTCCAAATCACCGGTTAAGTATTATTTATTGATAGGCGCCGGAAGTTATTTGCTGATTACAACCTATTCACATTATTTGACTTACACAGGCAGACCTTTTAGAATATTATTTTACGGCGCAACAGCTTTTGAAATGATTCTATTTGCTTTAGGTTTAGGTTATAAACAAAAATTGATATATGCCGAAAAAAATCTTTGGCAAGAACTTGTTATCAAAGAGCATAAAAAAAATCTGTTAATAAAAGAAGATCTAACAAAAAAATTAGGCGAAGAGGTCAGTCACAATAAAAAACAAATAAAAACTTTAAAACAAGAAAAACGTATTGCCGAACAAAAAAAATTGGCTTTGGCTTATTCCAAACAAATCTTACAACTGCGTCTTCAAGCAGTACAAGCTCAAATGAATCCGCACTTTTTGTTTAATGCACTCAATGCCATCAAAAATTTTATCATTAAAAACGATCAAAAAAAAGCAGTTGTATATTTAAGCAAATTTGCAAAATTAATCAGAATAGTACTGGAACATGCAAAATTATCGGAAACGTCCCTCAACGAAGAATTAGAATTGATTCAATTGTATGTAGATGTTGAAAATATCCGGTTTAACAACACAATTGATTTTATGATTGAAATAGATGATGATGTTAATCTTTATTCCGTTAAAGTACCTCCCATGATTTTCCAATCTTTAATTGAAAATGCCATTTGGCATGGATTGGCACCAAAAACCGGTAAAAAAAAATTAAGCATGAAAATTTCAACAAATTTTCCATATATAAAAGTTATCATCGAAGATAACGGTATAGGTCGTGAAAAAGCCGAAGAAATACGACTGCAAAAAAACAGAACTTTGAAAAAGGAATCAATGGGGATAAAAATTACCGAAGAACGATTGGCGGTTTATACCCAAGCTTTTAAACATAAGTTTAAAATAAATTTCATTGATTTGTACGATGACCAAAACCAACCTGCCGGTACACGGGTTGAGATTTTTATTCCGGTAGCGTAGGGGAGATACGTTAAAAGATACTCCACCCTAATTTGGTTGTTAAAAGCTCTAAAGCTTTCATGCCTTTTACCGAGTTGCCTTTTGAATTCAGTAACGGACTCCAAACCGCCACGGCATATTTGCCGGGGTGAATGGCTGCAATACCGCCTCCGACACCACTTTTGCCCGGCAATCCTACTCTAAATGTAAATTCACCGGCTTCATCATAAAATCCGCAAGTTTGCATAATGGCATTCAAGCGTTTGGTTTGACTGCTCGTTAAAATTTGTTCTTGAGTTTCCGGTATTTTGCCATGGTTGGCATACACCAAAAATGTTTTTGACAATTCAGGTGCCGTCATTTCTACCGAACAAAGTTTGAAATACAAATCCAATACCGTTTCAGTATCATTATTGATACGTCCGAAAGATTTCATCAGGTGAATCAAAGCCCTGTTGCGGTGTCCGGTTGCTTTTTCGGATTGATAAACCTTCGGATTGTAAGTAATTGTGTCATTATGGGCTATTTTTCTGATAAAATCCAGCAAATCTTGTTCGGGATTGGACAATTTATCTATCAAAATGTCACAAATGGCTATGGCACCCGCATTGATCAAAGGATTGCGGGGCATGCCGTGTTCCTGCTCCAATTGTATCAACGAATTAAACGGATCTCCCGACGGCTCCACACCGACATGTTGAAATACAGCATTACCTTTGAGCTTGTACGCCAAAGTAAAGCCGAAAACCTTGGCGATACTTTGTAAACTTAATTTGTCGTTCAGGTCACCTACACCGCAACTTTTACCATCAAGTGTCGTTAAATAAATGGCAAACTTATCCGGTGGCACTTTTGCCAATTCGGGTATATAATCCGCTTGTTTGCCCCGGCAATTTGATTGACCGACTTCTTTAAAAATCTCGTTGAGTATTTCTTGATACATTTTTCAGAACTTTAAATTCCGAAAATAAGAAAAATGATATGATTTTCAACTTGCTTTTATCATTAAATTTATAAAGATATAATTTTAATATGTATGGTTTTCGTTGATGAAATTATTTTGATTTTTTGATTAGAAAATCAAATTGTTTTCAATAGAAACACTTACCATTAACATTATAAACTTTACAAACATTATAAACTTTATAAACATTATGAACTTTATAAACTTTCTACTAATAAACCCGTTTAACCTTCCAGCTTTTACCAACCCACAACCCGACTATTTCGTCCACATCAAATTCCATTTTTTTGACGCGTTTGATAGCTTTTTTCAATTGTTTGAGTTGCACGGCTTTTTTTTCGGGATTACCGGCACAATCGTAGTGTGCCACAATAAAAATGTGTCGCGAATGATGTTTATTAACCGATATATCCAAGCGGGATTTTATTGCTTCTATCAAAGCTTTGTCTTTGTTTTCAGCTAAAATTTTAACCGGTCCGGCTTCCGTAATCATATCGGGGTAATCAATATCATAATGTTCTATAATCCATTCCAAAACAGGAAGTTGCGTCCGTCCGTCCATGCAGTTGATAACACTGGCAAATTTATCAATATCGAGATATTTCATAGTTGGTTATTTTGGTTTGAAAGCAAAGATAAGTATTATTGGTGATATTATTCATGCCACAAACTTTTAACTTTCAACCTTCAACTTTTAATAATTTTTTATTGTAAATTTGAGCAAACCAAATCTTTTTATCATGAAGAAAAAAATCATTATCGCTGTTTTGTCTCTGATTGTTGTAGCGGGCGGTTATTTCGGGTATAAAAGTATGCAATCCGGTGTCAAGCGCAACCTCTTGAGCGTGTTGCCCGAAAATGCGGTTTATATTCTCAAAACCAACGAACTGACGGATACTTGGAAAGAAGTCTCTCAAACCAATATTTGGAAACATTTTATCAAAACCAATGGCTTTGAGTATTTGCAATCCGTTGATACCTTGCTCAACCATACCTTGATCGACAACAAAGCTTTCAAAGTGATTTTTAACAACCGTCCCACGGCTATGGCAGCTTATGTAACAAGCGCTACGACTTACGATTTTGTGTATGTTGTTGATTTACAACAGTCTGAGTATATCAAAAAGTTGTTAAACCGTATTTTAAAACTGAGTGGTTCGCACAAAGTCGTAAAATTGTCTTACAATCAGACCAAAGTTTATAAACTCATTGATAAAAAAAATGCAGATAATACCGTTTATATCACAACTATTGACAATCTGTTGCTTGCATCTTTTTCCTACAAATTGATTAAAAAAGTGCTGGACGAAAAAAATCAGGAACATTGGTATGAGCGTCCCGGTTTTCAAAAAATCAATGATGAATTAGGAAGCGGTTTGGTGCAATTGTATCTGAATTACAAAGCTTTACCGCAATATTTGCGTATTTATTTTGCAAGTTTGTCGCAAGACAACCAAAAAATGATACAGCAATTGGATTTGTCGGGATTTGATATATCGCACGAAGACGAACGTATCAAAATGGAAGGTATCACCTTAATGGATTCTACACGTTCTTATCTAAGCGGTATGCTGGATATAAAACCCGGCAAAATAGCCTCTTTTGATGTCATTAGCAATGAAACGGCTATGTTGACGGCTATCGGATTTAAAGATTTTGATATGTTTTATCAAAGTTTGCTCAACAGTTATACAGGAAAGGATAAGTCTAAGCGAACGGCATACCGTCAAAACATTAAAAAACTGGAAAAATTCCTCAAAATTGATTTGCAAGCAGATTTATTTGACTGGATAGGGCAGGAGATTTCAATCGTCAAGATGCGTTCCGGTAACCGCCAGCGACCCGCGGACATGCTGTTGTTGATACAAGCAAGTGATATGGACGATGCCCGTGACGGATTGGTACACATAGCAGAGCAAATCAGAAAACGCTCTCCCTTTAAGTTTAAAACCTATAAATATAAAAACTTTGAAATCAGCTATTTGCATCAAAAAACTTTTTTTAAAACCATTTTGGGTGATATGTTTGCCAAGATAGAAAAACCGTATTATTCTTTTATTGAAAATTATGTGGTGTTTAGCAATTCCGAAAAGGTACTTAAAAGCTTTATAGATGATTATATTACCGGCAATACATTGTCCCACAATGACGATTTTATGGATTTTAAAGATGAGCTCAACAACAAATCCAATGTATTGTTTTATCTGCACATGCCGAAGCTGTATGATATTATGCAAAAATCTTTAAGTCAAACGGGTAGAAAATCATTGGATGAAAAGAAAGATTTGTTGTTGAGTTTCAGTAGAATAGGAATGCAACTTGTCAGCAAAAGCGAACATTACGAAACCACCATAGTCATAGACCATGACGAAAAAGCCCTTCAAAAAGAATTAGCCGCACAAATGGCTAAAAAAGTGGATAAAAGTATTCATAACCGTTTTGTAGAAGATTTGCAGTTTAAAATCTTTTTTCCAGACAGCTTGCAGATTGCCGATGGCAAATATAAACAATTCCACGCCGATGGTACCACTCTAAAAGTTGAAGGACAAGTCAAAGATAATTTGCCTTATGGTATTTGGCGTACTTATTACGAATCAGGCAATTTGCAAAGCGTTGCAAATTATGACGATGGCGAAGTAGATGGAGACTTTTATTATTATTTTGACAAAAAACCTAAAAAAGTATTGATGATTCAAGCCAACTTTGATGATGATTTGTTGGATGGTGAATATGTAGAATATTGGGAAAACGGCGCCATAAAAGCCAAATTGCATTATGATGATGGTAAACTGCACGGTGAAGCTTTGTATTATTTCTCGACCGGCCAAATCAAGACAAAAGGCAAATTCAGAAAAGGAGGTAAGAAAGGTAAGTGGTTGTTTTACAACAAGAAAGGAGATGTTATTGGTAAAAAACGTTATTCAGGTGTTCTGTTTTAAGATATACTTATCAACCAATTTTTGTAAATAAATAGAATTATGCAAAAAGGTACAGATAAAAATAAAATTTTACCTTTGAGAAAATTTTTTTAGTTTGAACATAACCGATTTTATCAATCAAATGCCAAAAGCAGAATTACACCTGCATATTGAAGGGAGTTTTGAACCGGAATTGATGTTCAAAATTGCCAAACGCAATGGTATAAAACTGACTTATAAAGACATCGACAGTTTAAAGCAAGCTTATAATTTCAACAACCTGCAAGAGTTTCTGGATATTTATTATGCCGGAGCTAATGTGTTGCAAACCGAACAGGATTTTTATGATTTGACTTGGGCTTATTTAGAAAAAATCCACAGCCAAAATGTAATCCATACCGAAATCTTTTTTGATCCGCAGACCCATACCGAACGGGGGGTTGCTTTTGACACGGTTATCAAAGGTATTAACCGTGCTTTGCAAGACGGACAAAGCAAATTAGGAATCAGTTATGTGTTGATAATGAGCTTTTTGCGTCATTTAGACGAAGCTTCGGCTTTTGAAACGCTTGAAGCGGCTTTAGCTTATAAAGACATGATTAAGGCAGTCGGCTTGGATTCATCGGAAGTAGGGAATCCGCCTGAAAAATTTCAAAAAGTATTTGAAGCGGCACGCAACGAAGGTTTTTTAACAGTAGCACATGCAGGAGAAGAAGGACCGGCTGAATATGTTTGGGGCGCATTAGACTTGCTAAAAGTTTCCAGAATAGATCATGGCAATCGTTCTTTGGAAGATGAAGCACTGATCAAAAGATTGGTGGATATGCAAATACCTTTAACCGTTTGCCCGTTATCTAATCTCAAACTCAAAGTGGTTAAAGACATGAAAGACCACCCCCTTAAAAAGATGTTGCAATTGGGTCTGAAAGCTACGGTAAATTCCGATGACCCTGCATATTTCGGTGGGTACATGAATGAAAATTTCCAAGCTGTTACTGAAGCCCTTGATTTATCAAAAGCCGAACTGTTACAATTGAGCCGTAACGCCTTTGAAGGCAGTTTTGCCGGTGAAGATTTGAAACAACGGCTGTTGCAAAAATTAGATGAATTTGAAGCGAATAATTAATCAGTAGAAAGCGACAAAGCGAAAAAGTGCCAAGTGCGCGGGAGAATGTGATAATGAGCCGTTAGTGTTGTAGGCGCTGACACAACAGTCGATTATCATTTCGACAAAGTGGTCATAGGAACGCCTGTCATTTCGAAGGAGGAACGACTGAGAAATCTAAATTAATAGAATTGAAAATGAGATTTCTCCTCACTACGTTCGTTCGAAATGACAAAGGATAATGAAATAACAGACAACATCAATAAACAAAGTATTCAATGAAACACAACTTTCAACATTTTACTTTCAACTTTCAACTTTGATATTGGCAGGTATCTACATACATATCCCCTTCTGCAAGCAAGCCTGTTATTATTGCAACTTTCATTTCAGCACATCGCTGAAGCATAAAGATGCATTAATCGATACGATATTGGAAGAAATTGACAGTCGTGCACCGGCGTGGCAAAATTTTCAGTATGATACCGTTTACTTTGGAGGCGGTACACCTTCATTGTTGCCGGTAGCGGATATCGAGAAAATATTAAGCAAATTGCACCAATATTTCACAATCAGTCCGGATGCGGAAATAACTTTGGAAGCCAATCCGGACGATTTGTCTTTGGAAAAACTTAACAACTTAAAATCGTTGGGTATCAACAGATTGAGTATTGGCATTCAATCCTTTTTTGATGAAGATTTGCAAAAACTCAACCGCTCGCATAATGGCAAACAAGCCACACAAGTTATTGAAAATGCACACCAAGCCGGTTTTGACAATATTACTATTGATTTGATTTACGGTATTCCGGGATTGTCAGATGAAAAATTTTTATCCAACATTCAGAAAGTTTTGGATTTTCAAATACCGCATGTGTCCGCTTATGCCTTAACCGTAGAACTGCAAACTGCTTTGGCGTGGCAAATCAGCAAACAAAAATTTCCACCTGTTTCCGAAGATCAAGTTGCTCGCCAATTTTATTTGTTACGAGATACGCTATTAGATAATGGTTTTGATCACTACGAAATATCCAATTTTGCCAAACCGTCTTTTATATCCCGGCACAATAGTCACTACTGGCAAAACATTCCGTATTTGGGTTTGGGTCCGGCAGCACATTCCTACAACGGTAAAGAACGGTGTTGGAATATTGCCAATAATGCACATTATATTAAAAACCTGAAATCCGGTAATTATTTTGAAAAAGAAATTTTAACACCACAAGATATTTTTAACGAATATTTGATGACCGGCTTGCGTACGTCACGGGGTGTCAACCTTGATGATATTGCCCGTTTAGGGGGTGAATTTTCCGGTTATTTACAAAAACAAAGTCGGATATATATTGAAAATCAACAGCTTATTTTAGAAGATGGTTTTTTAAAACCCCACCCGGCTCATTGGTTTGTGATTGAAGGGATTATCAGTGATTTGTTTTTAGTAGCAAGTAACTAGTATCAAGTGGAGCGTCTCAGTAGAAAATGATAAAGCTGAAAAGTGTGTTATATTACGCACCTTTGGCGCTTTACGGGATTGTGTACATTCAAATCCCTGTCCTGTCAAAGTACCCATTAGTTTGGCTGTTACGCATCAATTAACAGCTTTTATTTTGTATTTGGTGAATTATTCGGTATTTATGTCAGTTCGGGCTATAGAAGCAAATTTTAAAAGTAAAAACCGCCTTGAATTTCAAGACGGTTTTTTAGGTTACTAAAACGTAGTTTAGTATTGATCTTCCATATCACGAAGACGTTGGATATACTTCGCTTTAAGGATTTGTTGTCTGCGTTTGACAGAAGGTTTTGTAAACTCTTTTCGTTGTCTGATTTGACGCATCATTTTGGTTTGGTCAAATTTACGTTTAAAACGCTTTAAAGCTCTGTCAATAGACTCTCCTTCTTTTACAGGTATGATCAACATAATTTTACACCTCTTTTTTTTATTGGTTAATAATTAATTTTGAGCGACAAAGATACAAAATTTAGTTGAAAGTTGAATGTTAAAAGTTGAAAGTTTTCTTAGGGTATATTAGACCTAACTGGTTTTGGAAATCTATCAGGTCTTAAAATAAAAAAACCGCACTTGTTAAACAAATGCGGTTTTAATTAAAAAAGACGGGCGGCGACTTACTTTTCCACCTGTTGGCAGTATCATCAGCGCAGTCGGGCTTAACTTCTCTGTTCGGTATGGGAA
>JALVLX010000117.1 GCA_027032855.1 Flavobacteriales bacterium
GCACCTTAAGTTGTTCGAAATTGGTATGCATGGCACCGGCAAACAGCATAAAACTCAACATCATATCGAGCAACACTTCCGAAAAATTAATTTGGCTGATCAACTCTTTTTGATGGTTAAACAAGATAGGATCTATATAACTCGACACGATTGTAATCAATGTAAAAACAATGGCTATTAACATTAATCCAATAGTGGTCGGTAATTTCAGATATTTTTCATTCAAATACCCGAAAACCGCTGACATAACGACAATAATTGAGGCTATTTCGAAATATTCCATTTTATTGAGGTATTGAGGATTTGTTCCGGTTCATAGTATGTTATGTTCACTGATAATTATTTATTATTTCAAACGGTATTCCTACTTCTAAATTGAGGAATTGAGGATTTATGTTGCTTCAAAGAATATAGCATTATTTAATACATGTTTTCTGTTTTACAACATATTTTCGTCTTTTAATTTGATGAATTTGGATTTTTTTTATCCATTATCAATTTTCAATTATCAATTATTTTTTAAGCATCTTCTTTACAAAAATTCCTTTATCTGTTTCTATTTTGACAATATACAGCCCGCTTTGCAAACCATTTACATCAATTCTGTTAAAATTTCCGGATACCGACAGCAATTCCTGTCCGTTTGCCGACAAAATTCTTACTTTATTAATACCTATCCCGTCATTGTTAATATTCAAATAATTTTGTGCCGGATTGGGAAACATTTTAATAGCATCACTATCCAAAACATCAACATCTAAAATCGTATTTAATACTGTAGAGCCCTTGACGATATCATTATGTGGATCAAATTCCACATTAGTAATTTCAAAACCGGTATTAACCGTAAAATGTTGTCCGTCCGATGTATTGTCGAGCATGGTTTCATAAACATTTCCACTGTTATCGGTAAACTTGAACGGCAGTGGCATTTCAAAAAAATCAACCGATGTATGTGAGGTTGTTTGATTGACAACTACATCATAAATTCCCGAGCCTGTTCGAGTTACCGTAATTTCGTAAGTAGGATAGCCTTCACCGTAAACCCAGTCATTAAAAAACTCCGTTAAACTCTGTCCGGATTGAGCTTCAAACTCTTGTTGCAAATCGGGTGTTAAAGCATATTGAAATCTGTAATCATTCAAATAATTATTAATAGCCTGAAAGAAATCGGCATCGCCCAGTTTGAGACGTAACATATTGAGCACCATAGCACCTTTGTGGTATGAAAGCCTGCTGTTAAAAATACGCCAAACATCGTCAATATCCGGCACATAAACCGAACCGTCCGGCATGGAAGTAATATTATTATTAGCGCCCGATTTCCAACTATCAAAAGCAATTTGACCATCAAAATTTTCTTGTACCAAAGCTTCACAATACGTAGCAAATCCTTCGTTGAGCCAGATATCGTGCCAAGACCCGCAAGTCACCGCATCGCCAAACCATTGATGCGCCAATTCGTGCGCCACCAACCAACGCTGGTAACTGGTCAAAAATGTAGCCGTCTGATGTTCCATGCCGCCACCCCAGCCAAATTGAATTTGACCGTATTTTTCCAGATTGAAAGGATAAGGACCGAAAGTATTTTCAAAAAAATTCATCACCTGAATATGTATGGGCATATTAGCTTGTGCATTCTGTAAGTTTTCGGCATAAGCATAATTATCAATCGGGAAAGTCTGCGTCACGCCGGCATTTGCAGAATATTTTGCATAATTGGTAACCGCAAAAGCAACCAGATAAGCCGCAACCGGATATCGATGTTTCCACACAGAAGTTTTGGTGTTATTATTTACCGTTTCACTCATTAAAAGTCCGTTGGATACAGCCGTCATGGTTTCACCCCCAACTGTTTGCGGATAATTGACAATAACTTCTACCGAATCAATCTTATCATTCAAATCCTGCTTACAGGGCCACCAGTCGCGCGCACCATAAGGTTCGGAAAGTGTCCACACAACCGGCACACTGTTACCATGTGTTGTTACGGCGTAGGAATCTAATCCCGTATTGGGAACAGCACCTTGATATGAAACAGTTATTGAATCTAAAACCCCGGCAGAAAGAGGTTGCAAAAGAGTAATAGTCAATGCATTATTAGCCTGTGAAAAGCTCAAATTTTGATTATGCCAAACAACGCTACTAACCGTCATCTGATCGTTAAAATCAAATTCCATAGTTGTCATGGTTTGATTAGGGACAAAATAGGTTGTCACTTCACCGGTCAAATTGCGATTGGTCATTTGAGGACTTAGGTTCAAACGGGCAAATTTCACATCATAATTACCTGTGTCCGCCAAGGGCTGTTTCAAAAGCTTGCTCAATGCCGCAGCGCGTTCTTTTTCTACCAGATATTTAAAAGGTTTTTCTACAAATTGAGCTTGCACCTGTACGGCAAAGCCAACTAAGATGGCTATAATTATCTTTTTCATTTTTATTTTTTTGTACTTTGAAATATAATATCTATAGGGACGTTATCATGTCGTAAAACTAATAAAAAAATATCATTTTCAGATACAAAATAATTTTATACTTTTACTTTTTACAAAACATGAAAAGAATATGTCATCAAAATATGAAATAAAAACTGCTGATAACCCGAAAGTTTTCAAGGATTTTATCAACTTTCCCTACCTTTTATATAAAGATAACGCTTACTGGATTCCGCCCATAAAATCAGACGAACGCAAGATGTGGACAAAGCATCCGGTATTGAAATTTGTCGATTTGCAAAAGTGGGTAGTTTACTGGAAAGGGCGACCCATAGGGCGTATAGGTGTGGCTGTTAATCATAAATATAACGAAAAAACAGGTCAAACTTACGGACGTATCGTAGGATTGGAGACTTACAACGATGAAAAAGGATTTAAGCTATTAATAGATACCGCCATTGCTTGGCTCAAAGAAAAAGGTATGACAAAAGTTCACGGACCGCTGGGTTTTACCAACCTCGACACACAGGGAATGCTGATTGAAGGCTTTGAAGAGATGCCTTCCATTGCATCTGTGTATCACTTGGCTTACTACAAAACTCTGATGAAAAAATACGGCTTCGAAAAAGAAAACGATTGGGTGGAATTCCGTTTGAAATTAACCGACGAACCGGTCAAAAAAGGAGACCGCGGTGCGGCTTTGCTCAAACGCCGTTTTGGCTTTGAAGTTTTCTCACCCAAAGATAAAAACGAACTGAAATCGTATGCAGAAGTAGCGTTTAAAATTTTAAATAAAGCTTTTGCGCACCTGCCTTACGTGATTGAACTGGACGATGAACTCAAAAATTATTATAAAAACAAATATTTTAGTGTTCTTGATCCGAAATTTACGTTTTTTGTCAAAGACAAAGACCAAATTGTTGGTTTTTTGATTGCCATGCCTTCCCTTTCAGAAGGTGTGAAAAAAGCAAATGGCAAGCTGTTTCCGTTTGGCTGGTATCATATCATGCAAGCTATGAAACACCCCAAAGTCATCGACACTTTACTCACCGGCGTAATCCCCGAATATGACTCCAAAGGTGTTGCCGTCATGCTGTTTGACGCGCTACATAAAGCCATGATTGCCAACAAAATCAAAGACATAGAAACCACCGGTGTTTTTGAAGACAACCACAACGTGATAGCCAACTGGAAAAACTACGAACACCGTCAGCATAAACGCCGAAGAACTTGGATTAAAGATATTTAATTCAGTTGAAAGTGCACTTCGACAGGCTCAGTAACCTTAGTTGAAAGTTGAAAGTGAAAAGTTGAAAGTTGAAAGTTCATTGTTTCACAAATCTGACATCTGAAATCGAAAACGGAGCAAAGCGACGTCCCGAACCCAAAGGGAACGGGATAACAAATCTGAAATCATTTTCGCTGTAAAGATAGGAAATTTTTATTTAATTGGATATTCCGTTCCAAAATATGCCACTCATTCCGGAGTAAATGTGCCAGAGGCAAAATGTGTTGATTTGGTTTTATTCCGGAGTAAATTGTGCCACTTATTCCGGAGTAAATTGTGCCACTCATTCCGCTCCAAAATGTGCCAAAAAGAAACTACGATTTAAGACCTTTGCAAAAAAATAAAAAGGTTCATTATGGCACGTAAAAGAGTAGAAATTATGTTATTAAAACAGTTATTATTGCTTAAATCTCAAGGGAGAAGTAACAGAGGATGCGAGAAAGAGTTAGGCA
>JALVLX010000118.1 GCA_027032855.1 Flavobacteriales bacterium
TTTTGGCACATTTTGGAGCGGAATGAGTGGCACATTTTACTCCGGAATAAGTGGCACAATTTACTCCGGAATAAAACCAAATCAACACTTTTTGCCTCTGGCACATTTACTCCGGAATGAGTGGCACATTTTGGAACGGAATATCCACCCTAAAAACTCGTACAAGATTATAGTTAAATAAATGTAATAATTTTGTCAATTATGAGTAAAAGAACATTCACAAAACAAGAAAACTAATCCATACAAAAAGGAATACTACCAACGAAACTTTCCGTTAAGGTTACTGAGCCTGTCGAAGTGTAACTTTCAACTAACATGAAACTCCTCCGCATAACCACAGTCCCCATATCACTGCAAAAACTCCTGCAAGGACAACCGCAGTATATGATGTTAAAGAAAAATTTTCCACTTTAAGGCTAGTATCTTGTATTTAAATTTCTTTTATGTTTATCATATCCCACGGATGAATATGAATAATACCCTTATAGTCTGAAAACCGTATATCATCCATTGAAATGACAATTTTTTTATGGTTATCTTTTATTTTTAATAAATTGCCAAATTCTCTGTCTATGGTATTTTGGTCTGTTAGTAGATAAGCAACTTGAATATAAGCGATTTGGTTAGATTTTTGTGCCATAAAATCAATTTCCTTGTCTCGCAACATACCTATCGATACATTATATCCCATTCTTTTTAACTGTAAATAAACATAGTTTTCAAGATTATATCCAATATCGGAAGGCAATATGCCAAACAAATAATTTTTAAATGCCAAATCATTTAGATAATATTTTCTGACGCCACCAAGCACCTTTTTTCCTCTAAGATCATAGCGTTCAGCTTCGTGTATAATGTATGTATCTTTGAGATAGTTAACATAACTTGATAAGGTTTCGTAATTAGTTTTCTTATGCATATTCTTAAAATACTTTACAATGCGGTTAAGTGAAGTAAGATTACCTATATTAATCGTAACATATTTAAAAATATCATCAAGCAGACCAACGTCTTTAATGTTATATCGTTGTACAATATCCCTTAAAATAATAGTGTTTTTCAGACTTTCAATATAATGTCTTTCAATCTCTTCATTGTTGAAATTGAACATTTCCGGAAGCCCGCCTGTTTGGAGATAAGACAGAAAAGTATTTTTGGTTGGGTTCAATTTCTTATAATCTACATACTCTTCAAAACTAAACGGATAAATCTCAAATTGAATATACCTTCCCGACAACAAACTCGCCAATTCACCGGATAAAAGTTTTGAATTGGAACCGGTAATAAACACCTCATAATTATTGGTAAAATCTTGTGCATAAGAGTTTACAAAAATTTCCCAATTCTCAATATTTTGAACTTCATCTAAAAAAATATATATTTTTCCTTTTACGTTTAAGGTATTCCTGTAGTATTCAAATACTTTTTCTAAATCTGCATAGTTATTAATCTCATCAAAAGCCAAAAATTCTTTGTTCAAATAAAAAATATTCTTTGGATCTACATTTTTTTCAACCACCAATTTATTGATGATCTGTCTTAACAAGTAGCTTTTTCCTACACGGCGTTGTCCTGTTAGAACCTTAACCAGCTTATTGTTTGTGTATTTTACTATTTTTTCAAGGTATGAGGTGCGGATATAGCCGATAGCAGGCATATTGCCTTCCCAAAAATTATATAAGGATATTTTATTAAAAACTTCACGCATTTTTTTTCAAATATATTTTATTATTTTACAAAAATAGTGATTTTTTCAAATGTAATTGAATTTTATAAAAATAAATTTCACAAAAATGATAACCGAATAATCCGTTCATTTTACTATTTTAGCAACTGAAATCAAAAAAGCGCGAAATTATGTTCTCCCAATAAATCCTCATTTCCTCAAATTATAAGCAGAAACAATGTACAAAGCAATAAACAATCATCAATTAACAGGATATTCTATGAAAACGAACTTTCAACCTTCAACTCAATTAACCAAATAACCATATCACCAAATAACCAAATATCAATGAAGCTCCTCCGCATAACCACAGTCCCCATATCACTACAAAAACTCCTGAAAGGACAACCGCAATACATGATGCAAAACGGTATAGAAGTCGTATTGGCTAGTGCCGAAGGCAAAGAAATACCCGAAATAGAAAAAACAACCGGATTAAAAGTTCATACTTTACCGCTTACACGAAAAATTTCACCGCTTACAGACTTAAAAGCCCTTTGGCATACTTATAAACTCATCAAAAAAGAAAAACCGGATATCGTACACACACATACACCCAAAGCCGGTATTGTAGGGATGCTAGCCGCAAAGTTGGCAGGCGTGCCTGTGCGTATGCATACCGTAGCAGGTTTACCTTTGTTAGAAGCCAAAAGTTTTAAAAGAAAAATATTAAATTTTGTTGAAAAACTTACTTATGCTTCTGCCACCCGGGTATATCCCAATTCTTATGGCTTGGAAAAAATCATTTTGGATTTAAAATTTCTGCCAAAAAACAAATGTCAAGTTATTGCCAACGGCAGTTCAAACGGTATAGACACCTCGCATTTTAATCCTAATCTATTTTCGGAGGCAGACAAGCAAGCATTAAGAAAAGAACTGGGAATTAACAAAGACGATTTTGTTTATATTTTTGTAGGCAGATTGGTGGGTGATAAAGGTATTAATGAACTGGTTACGGCATTTATAAACCTGAATAAAACCAAGGAAAACATCAAATTGCTTTTAGTAGGTCCTTTTGAAGAAGAACTAGACCCATTAAATAATGAAACATTAAAGGAAATAAAATCTAATAAAAATATAATTTCCGTTGGTTTTAAACAAGATGTCAGACCATATTTTGCCATTTCGGATATATTAACTTTTCCAAGTTACAGAGAAGGCTTGCCAAATGTTGTATTACAAGCCGGTGCCATGGGCTTACCGTCCATTGTTACGGACATTAACGGTTCTAATGAAATTATCACTGACGGAAAAAACGGATTGATTATCCCCGTAAAAGACGTAAACGCCCTAAAAAATGCCATGGAACGCTTAATCACCAATCAAAAATTACGACAAAACCTCGCCTCGCAAGCCCGCCCCCTGATACAAAATCGCTTTGACCAAAAACTTGTCTGGCAAGCCATACTGAACGAATATAAACGCTTGACTAATTCAGCAAAGATTAAAAAATAAAATTTGCACAATTTTGGAATCTGATTCCAAAATTGTATATTTGCATTATGATTATAAGAACAGCAGAAAAAACACTTATTAAATTAGCCAAGCAGTTTAAAGTAGTGGCAGTTGTAGGACCCAGACAATCCGGTAAAACAACTTTGGTGCGTCATCTTTTTAAACATAAGGATTATGTTAATTTTGAAAATCCCGATATACGCTTATTCGCTTTGGACGACCCGAGAGGATTTTTAGCAAATTATCCTAACGGGGCTATTTTTGACGAAGTACAACGCACCCCTGAAATTTTCTCCTACTTACAACAAATAGTAGATGAAAACCCGGAAAAAGGACAATTTATTCTGACCGGATCAAACAATTTTTTGTTACAAGAAAACATATCACAAAGCTTGGCCGGACGTGTTGGATATTTAAACCTGTTACCACTGAGTATAGATGAAATAAACAAACCGGAATGGACATTAAATCAATTATTATTTACCGGTGGATACCCGGCTTTATACAATGAACCCATTGATGTATCAATATGGTACGCAAATTATATCAAAACTTATGTTGAAAGAGATGTACGTTTGATAAAAAACATATCAAATTTAATTAATTTTGAAAGATTTGTTAGACTCTGTGCAGGTAGAATCGGACAATTATTAAATATGAGCAGTCTGGCAACCGAAGTAGGGGTTGATATTAAAACCATAAAAGCATGGATAGGAATACTTGAAACGAGTTTTATCGCATTTAGATTGCAACCATATTATAAAAATTTCAATAAACGAATTGTAAAAATGCCAAAATTATATTTCTATGACACAGGTTTAGCAAGTGCATTATTAGGAATAGAATCTCCCAAACAAATGGTTTTACACTATTTAAGGGGCGAACTTTTTGAAAATCTAATTGTTATGGAATTTTTAAAAAACCGGTTCAATAACGGAAAAAGAAGCAATATTTACTTTTGGAGAGACAGCTTAGGACATGAAATAGAT
>JALVLX010000119.1 GCA_027032855.1 Flavobacteriales bacterium
CCATGTTTTGCAACCAAGCTGTCCGTTTTAATATTTTTTTGAGTTTTTACGGCACAAGAATATAGCTGCAAAAAAAATAATAATACAATTGAGAAAATCGCAAATTTATTTAGCATATATTATCAAGTTTTCCTGCTAATTTAACACATTTTACAATATTCACACCTTTTCATAACAAAATCAGAACATTTTTAAACACAAACTAACCATTTGTGACGATAAAAAGAATTATATATATAACATTATACGCACTTTTGTAATGTAGAAAAAGCAGAAATGTTTATTTTTGTTTACATTAACAATAATTGTATTTAACAAAATGAAAAATTTTTTACATTTATTTATTGTTCTTTTATTAGGTGTTTTGATGATCAACTGTCAAGATGGTCAAAAAAATACAGCTCAAAAAGAAAATAAACAGACTGCTAAGGTACAAAAAAATAAGAAACCTAATATTATCTTCTTTATTGCAGATGATATGTATCCGTGGATGTTCAACAATATCCCCGAAGGACAAACCAAAGACGGTAAACCCGCAAATTTGACACCCAATATAGATAGATTGGCAAAAGAGGGCGTTTGGTTGGACAACATTAAGGTGGTATCACCGGTATGTACGCCCAGCCGTTACAATTGTTTAACAGGTAACTACGCCAGCCGGGCACAAAACGAAAGTTTTACAGGTTTTACCAAAATAAATGACGGACAAACTGTTATTCAATGGAATGCCTTTATAGTTCCCGGTAAAGACAAAACCATGGGCGATTATTTTCAAGCTCTAGGTTACAAAACCGGTTTTGTAGGTAAAAACCACGTCATTGAAAGCAAAAAACAAGTAGGCGAAGCCGGTGTTACCTTTGACATAAAAGCTGACCCGAAAGCCCCTGAAGTCAAAAAGCAATTGGAATACCGCTATCACGAATTGCAAAAGGATATCAAAAAATCCGGTTTTGACTATGCCGAAAAACTCTACCACAACAATCCTAATTGGTTAGGTAACAGAGCTTTGGCATATCAAAACACCGATTGGATTGCTGAAGGAGGTGTCAATTTTATCAAAAAATATAAAGACGAACCATTTATGCTTTATATTGCCACTACCCTGCCCCATGCGCCGCTGGACCCTGAGCACTCTTGGTTGTCTGACCGTCGTATCACGGCACGTGGCATATTGGATAAAGCTCCGGAAGTATTACCGCAATACAAAGGTGAATTGACTGCCGAACAAAAGAAAAAAATTGAAAAAGACCCCGGTATTGAACCAACTATTAGAAATATAGAATCTATTAAAAGACGTATCAAAGCTGCCGGACTGGAAGGCAAAAACAAAGAAAATGTTTTATGGTTAGACGATACATTAGGAGCACTGTTTAAAGAATTGGAAAAACAAGGTGTACTGGACAATACTATAATTGTATTCTTTAATGACCATGGACAAAACAAAAAAGGAACCCTTTATGAAGGCGGTATCAACTCTCAAGCTTTTATCTGGAAAAAAGGCGGTTTTAAAGTCGGACATATCTTGAAAGACCCTGTTTCAAATGTCGATTTCATGCCAACTTTGTTAGCTTTAGCAGGCGATACAATCCAACAAAAATTTGACGGCTACAGTTTTGCCCCGGCACTTGAAGGTAAACCTTACAACAAACGCACCTCTATGTATCACGAATTGGGTTACGAACGTGCCATTACTAAAGGTCATTACAAATATTATGCGGTCAGATATCCCGAATGGGCAATGAAAATGACCCCGGAACAACGAAAAGACACGCTTGAAAAATACAATAAATTTAGAGAGTCGTTTGGCGAACACGCCATTTCTCACGACCCGAATGCACCTTTCGGACAACTGGAAATGATTCCCGGCGGTGGTGGTGCTGAACATGCTGCATACATTTCAATGCCACACTATCATGACCTTGACCAATTCTATGATTTAGAAAAGGATCCTAACGAACAACATAATCTGATTAACGATCCTAAATATGCAAAAATCATTGAAGAAATGAAACGAGAACTCAAAACTAAATATTTAGACAAATTACCCGGAAAATTTAAGTTATAACACACAAACAAATTCACACAAACAAACATAAACTAACACAAACACCCACACACACAAACAAACATATTAAATTAGATATCCTCTAATTTAATTACAAAGTTGCTTAAAATTTTAAGCAACTTTGTCTTTTTTTGGCATTTTATTAGTATATTAGTGCCTCAAACAAATTTTTCAATAAAATGTTCAACAAAAACCTCTTCAAACTCATTTATCTATTTTTGTTGTTTTCAGGATTGCAAGTATCCTTCGCACAACCTAACAATGATATCGTAGTCCATAAACTCACAGGAAAAGGAAATGCGCCACAAAGTATCACCTACGCCGTAAAACAAGACAGTATTGGCAATCTGTGGATAGCATCTGAAGAAGGGGTGTTAAAATTTGACTCAAAAAAATTTAAACTTTATAATCCTTATAACGGGCTGCCTAGTTTTGTCAGCAGTCGTGTTTTACAAATTTTTATCGACTCTAAACAGCGTATTTGGATTGGTTTGGAAAAAGGGGTTTGTTTATACAATAAAACTTATGACCGGTTTGATTTGATTAAAACCAATGAAAAGGATAATCCTGCTCGAATTAAGGGAGTTGCTGAAGACGATGAACATAACATTTGGTTTGGCGGTTATAACGGACTTTGGGTCATCAATGATCAAATGAAATTTAAGCATTTGTTACCCGGCAAAAATATTTTCACAATATTGAGTTATAAAAACTATATCCTACTCAGTGCTAATGACGGCTTTTATGCTTATAATACTGAAACTAAAGCACTGCGTAAAATAAGAATTGAAAACAAGCAAATTGTTCGTAGTATAGTTTATATTAACAACCAAATATTGGCAGGTACCAAAACAGGAAAAATCTATAGAATCAACCCCAACAATTTTAACACAACATTAATTGACATTGCTACTGAAATCAATAAACCTATATTTGACATTGTAACAGATGCTCAAAACAACTACTATGTAGGCACCGACGGCAAAGGACTGTTTAAATTTGACAAAAATTTTAACTTGAAGAAACATATTGTTGCCGACCCAAATCTTACCAACACCATTAAGAGTAACGGTATTTATGATTTGGAAATAGGTAAAGAAGGTATTATGTGGATTGCCACTTACGGAGGAGGTATTAATTATTTCTATATCAATCCGTCTCCTTTTGTAACAATACGGCACAAAATTAATGATCCAAATAGTATATCGGCAAATTTTGTTCGTGCTATACAAAAAGACAAAACCGGAAAAATCTGGTTTGGCACCAAAAAAGACATCAGTATTTTTGATCCTGAAACCAACAAATGGGAACACATATTGCTAAAAAACAAAAATAATAAATTTGACAGAGCCATTATCTTATCCATGCAACCCGATGGTGATTATATGTGGGTTGGCACTTATGGAAAAGGCTTGTACAAAATAAATATTCACAATTATAATCAATGGCGGGCAGAAGAATTAAACATACGAAATATTAAACTCAAAAAGATTTATGCTTTACTCAAAGACCGCAGAGGTAATTTGTGGGTTGGCGGTATTATCAAAAAACTACATGTTATAAGACCTGACAAAAAGATAAACACATACCCCATTGTTGACGTCAGAACGCTTATTGAAACCAAAAACGGTAATATTATTGCCGGATGCCTTAGCGGACTTTATATCATCACCGACAGTCTGCAACAATTTAAATTTATCAAAGAAATCTTACCCGGAAAAAAACTTGCTTTTCCTAAAGTCAATGCTATTTACGAAACTCAAAAAGGTGAATTAATCCTAGGCACCAATGGTGCCGGATTGATTTTTTTCAATCCTAAAACAGGTTACGAGAGTGCTATCAACATGACCAAAGGATTACCTTCAGATGTAGTTCAAGATATTTTGGCAACTAACGATCAAAACTTGTGGATTAGCACAACAAAAGGCTTGGCACATATCAGAATCAAACCCAACGACACAATCATTCACATTTACGATCAAACTGACGGTTTACCAACAGTTGAATTTATCAGAGGTAGTTTTACAAAATTGTCAGATGAACTTTTTGCTTTTGGCGGTGTCGATGGTGCTA
>JALVLX010000120.1 GCA_027032855.1 Flavobacteriales bacterium
GCCGGATTTTTGGTCAGACGGCAGATTATCAACAAAACACAAATTGATGCCCTGTCACGCTTGACGGTCATCATTTTGTTGCCGGCTTTGGTTTTTAGCCATACCTTACAATATTTTGATCCACACCAACTGTCTTACTGGTGGTTGATACCTTTGTTGGGCATTGCTTTGAGTTTGTTGGGATTGTTGTTGGCTTATATTGTTTTTCTACCGCGACCGTTTGCCTACAAAGATTTGATGGCGGTAGCCTCTATGCAAAATGCCGGATACTTGGTGTTACCCATAGGCAAAATCTTGTATCCGGAACATTTTACCGAATTTTCACTATTGACGTTTTTGTTTATTTTGGGATACAATCCATTGCTGTGGTCTCTAGGCAAATATTTAATAACATCCGGTCTAACTACAGAAGATGAATTCAATCTAAAAAAACTCATAACCCCGCCGGCAGCAGCAAATATTATTTCTCTGCTACTGGTTTTATTGGGTTGGCAACATATTTTTCCTGATGTGGTTGTAGATTCGGTAGATTTCTTGGGACAGGCAGCCATTCCGGTAGCAACTTTTGTTTTGGGAGCTACTTTGGGCAGTATTTCTTTTAAAAAGTTACCGGCTTTTAAAGATGTTTTCAGAGTAATGACCGTAAAATACCTGCTAATCCCGGCAGTTGTTTTTTGGTTATTATGGTTTTTTAATATTGCAAAGGCGCATCCGCTTTTAGCCGATTTTTTCATCATTCAAGCAGCAGCGGCACCGGCTACGGCATTGATAATACAAGTCAGAGCTTACGGTGGCAACCGGCAAAAAACCGGCTCCATGATGCTGATCGCTTATGTTTTATGTTTGGTAGCTTTGCCGTTTTGGATTGCTCTGTGGCATAGCTTGACACACTGATTTGCTCAAAAATTAATCTTTAAAAGGCTTATAACCGCTACGATCGCCTTTCAGTATTTTTAAAGTTACAACACAATGGTCCTGATTGAGAAGTGTCTCGTTTAAATGCTCTGTCAACCAATTCATTATCTCATTAAAATCACCGTAAATTTGGGTACTTAACGGATTTTCAATCAGCTCAAAACCGCTTTGGCGCAATTCACGAATAAAATCTTTTATAGGTTTTTCAAATTCTTGATGCAACGGATAAATACTTAAGTCAAAAGATGCCTTCATTTGTATATCGTTTTCTGTAAATTATTTCAACTAAAAATGCAACTGCTCTGCATTTAAATTAAACAAACGTCTGGTAGCAAAATATGTGCTGACGAGTGTAATAAATATTCCGGATAAAAATACACCACCGAATAAAATAGCAAGTAATTTATAATCATTTAAAAAATTAAATTCCGGAAAATAGAAATCCATATAATATAATATAATGTATAAACCTATTGAAGCAATCAATGCACCGGCAAATCCAAGCCAAAAAGCTTGATACAAAAACGGACGTCTGATAAAACCTCTTGTTGCACCCACCAGTTGCATAGTTTTTATAGCAAAACGTTTGTTATATAAAGATAAACGTATAGCGCTATTAATTAAAAGAAAAACCAAAACCAAAAAAACGCTATTGATAATCAAAACCCAAAAACTCAATTTTTTAATATTTTGATTCAACCCTTTTATCAACGGCTTATAATATTCATAATTTACTTCTGAAACAAACTTATATTGTTGCCAATTATGTTTGATGCTATCCATCATTTTTTCGTTAACAAAATCGCCGTTCAAATTCACTTCCAAGTTATCTTGAAGCGGATTAAAGCCTAAAAATTTGATAAAATCTTCGCCAATATCTTTTTGAAGTTGCTCTGCAGCCTCTTTTTTGGTAATAAATTTTGTGTGTTTTATTTGAGGTGACAACTTAATTTTTTTTTCAAAATGTTTTATTTCCGATAGCTTCGTATGCTCTTTAAAAAAAACCGTAATAGTTATTTTTTCTTTAAAGTGATTGGTTATCTTCTTGGAATTCAACAAGAAAAATCCCAAAGAACCTAGCAAAAATAACACCACGGCAATACTGATGACTACCGAAATGTTTGTGCTAATAATTCTACGCTTCTGATATTTTTCAAAAAAATCGCTCACAAAATTTATTTTTGGTAAAAATAAAAAAAATACTCTAATTTTTTGTGGTTTTATTTTTTTTTGTAACTTTGAAAACTAAAATGTATGTTATGAAAAAAATTGTTTTATCATTTATTCTTGTATTAATTTGGGGTAATTCCTTCAGCCAACGAAGATACTTTGATGAATATGAAATCAATTCCGGTTATTCTCTTTTTCAAGGAGATTACGGTGAAAGAGGAGTTTTTTCTTCAACATTAGACAACAATGGTTTTTTATTGGGCGGTAAGGCTTTCTTAGTGCTTATGAATTATTATAGACCTAATTGCTATTCTTGTAAACACTTAAAATTCCCTTTGATTTTCAACGTTGGCTATACCACCTTAGGGTTTGACAAAGCTTACAATAATATTGATTTCAGTTCAAATAGTGAAATGGCTAAAGTTAAAGCTTTTAGCGGATCTATTTTCCAATCTCAAGTAGCTTTTGGAGTTGAATATCATATTGGAGATTTAAATACGATTTCCTTTAGTGATAATATTTTCCTGGAAAAATTTGACCCTTTCATTGGTGCTAGTGTTGGAATTACAGCTTATGTTGTAAAATTAAAATCTGAATTAGGTGACATTGACACAGATCCGAATGTTATCCCGATTGCTTTTGACGGTGGAGTATATAATAAGCCGGGCGTAGCCCCAACATTCATGTTAGAAGGTGGATTCAGATATAAAATTAACGGACGTATGGCTTTCTCCGTTAACTCCCGCTGGATGTATTACTTAAGTGACAAAGTTGATGGGTTAGTGCCTGACCCGTCTAAAGTGGACAACTTATACAACGATTGGCAATTCTCGCCTTCTATAGGTGTTGTGTTTATGCTTAGAAACAGCGGATATTTTTAATTAATATAAAAATAACATAATTATGAAGCCGGTAAGTATTAACTTTTACCGGCTTTTTCTTTTTGAAGCTATTTGATGCTTTAAAAATTTATTGTTTTCTAGTTATATTTAGACTTTTTTTTTACAAAAAAATAATTAAATTTGCATCATTAAAACTCAAAAATAAACTTAAACATGAGAACAATCAAAAACTTATTGTTATTTGCTGTTTTTACATTAATGGCAAGTAATGCTTTTGCACAAGGATCCGTAAAAGGAACCGTTATCGATGCAAAAAGCAACGAGCCCTTACCGGGTGCTGACGTTGTAATTGCCGGAACAACCAAAGGGGTTGCAACCGACTTTGACGGAAAATTTGTATTACAAGTACCTGCAGGTGCTCAAAAAATTAAAGTTTCTTTTGTAGGTTATGAGTCTGTAACCATTCCGGTTAACCTTTCTAACGGACAAACAAAAGATTTGGGAACAATCACTATGAATCCCGATGCTTCTTCTCTTGATGAAGTTGTGATTGTAGGTACCGGAGTTGTTGACTTAGCTAAAGACAGAAAAACGCCTATCGCGGTTTCTACCCTTAAAGCTACAGAAATTCAAGAAAAAGTAGGGAACTTTGATTTACCTGACTTGTTAACTACTACTCCTTCTGTTCAAGCTATGAAAGGTGGCGGTTACGGTGGTGGAAGTATGTATTTGCGTGGTTTTGACCAAACCAATACAGCTTTCTTATTGAACGGTCAACCTATCAACGGTATGGAAGATGGTAAAATGTACTGGTCAAACTGGTCAGGTGTTTTAGATATTGCTAATGCTGTACAGGTTCAAAGAGGTTTGGGTTCTTCAAAATTAGCTATCTCTTCTGTTGGTGGTACTGTAAACATTGTAACTAAAACCGTTGATAAAAAACAAGGTGGTTTTGTTAGTGCAATGGTTGCTAATGATAACTATATGAAAGGAACAGCTTATTACTCAACCGGTATTATGAAAAACGGTTTGGCTGTTGCTGCTATGTTCGGACACTGGCAAGGTGACGGTTACAGAAACGGAACTCCGGGGCAAGGACAAACATATTTCTTCTCTTTAGGATATAAACCAAACGAAAAACATATCTTTAACTTCTTAGTTACAGGAGCTCCTCAATGGCACGGTGATGCTTGGACAAAAAGCTTAGAAAC
>JALVLX010000121.1 GCA_027032855.1 Flavobacteriales bacterium
ACTCAATAGTACGGAAAATTGTACCTTTGAATATGGTACTGATACCACTTATTCTTCGGGAACCATTAATACCACAGAAAACAACAGTACAGACCACCAGCATTTTGTAACCTTGACCAATCTTACGCCCGATCAAAAGTATTATTACAGGGTAAAAGTCAATAACTCCAATGAAAAATCAGGTAGTTTCCAATCTTTTCTACCTGATACGGCACAAGAATTAACTTTTTTTGCCTATGGCGATACACGTAGTAATCCGTCTGACCACGACGATGTGGCACAAGCTATCATGAATGATATTTCGACCAATAATTTGAAGCAAACTTTTATATTAAATTCCGGTGATTTGGTCAGTGATGGCAATTCGGAAAGCGTTTGGCAAGATCAATTTTTTGATCAGCAATACACCCATATTTCTGAATTATTGGGTAACCTGCCTTACGAAGCTGCCGTTGGCAATCACGAAGGACAAGGGACACTTTTTGCCAAATATTTTCCGTATTTTTATCAAAGTAGTCGTTACTATTACAGCTTTGATTACGGTCCGGCGCATTTTACCGTTATCGACCAATTTACCAATTATTCGCAAGGTAGTTCGCAGTACAATTGGATAGTCAACGATTTGTCCACAAGCACCAAAACTTGGAAAATAGTAATTCTTCATGAACCCGGTTGGTCAGCAGGCGGACATAGTAACAATACTAATGTTCAAAATGTATTACAGCCACTGTTTGAACAACACGGTGTTTCGTTTGTAATAAACGGTCATAACCATTACTATTCAAGAGCTGTTGTCAACGGTGTTAATCATATTACAACCGGTGGTGGCGGAGCGCCGTTAGTAACGCCTGATGCGTCATACCCCAATATTGTCAAAGTTGAAGAAACGCATCATTATTGCAAATTGCATATCGATGGCGGTACTTTACATTTTTCTGCTATTAGAGATAATGGTACGGAGATTGAAAGTTTTGATGTGACTGTGCCGCAAGAGATATCCGTTCAAGGAAACGGCGTTGAAATAGCTGATGGTGATACCACACCTTCACAAGTAGATGCTACGGATTTCAGACATGTCACAGTAGGGCATACGGTTTCACGTACTTATACCATTTATAATTACGGCGGTAGTGATTTAACTTTAAGCGGTTCGCCTGTCGTATCAGTCAGCGGTACCGATGCTGCTGATTTTTCGGTTACGCAACCTTCAACGACTACTATATCCGCCGGTAACAGTACAAGCTTTACGGTTTCTTTTACCCCGGGTGATCACGGCCTCAAAACGGCTACAATATCCATAGACAACAATGACAGTAATGAAAATCCGTATAATTTTACCATTCAGGGTACCGGAGCGGACTATACCGATTGTGAAAGTGTTGATTATATTCAAGATTTTGAAGCCACACCGGCACAACCGGAATTGACTTATACCCAATCGACATATTCGGATAAAACGTCAAATATTTCAACGACTTTATACCCAACCGGTGAAAATTTATATGCTTCAGGTTCCGATGCATTATATATCAACAACCACGAAGGAGAAGTTTTGTTTGAGACAGTTGATACGCAAGCATATTCCGGGGTAACTTTCAGTTTGCGAGTGGCTTCTTTTTCATCTACGGATACCGGCGGTGCCGGTCTGTCCGACCATGTTGAAATTATGGTTTCTGATGACGGAGGAATGACGTGGTCGGAAGAATTGGAGGTAACGGGTTCAAATAATTCTGACGATGCCAAATGGTCTTTTGACACCGGTACCGGTGTGGCCAAAGCGGCTTATGACGGTGATAACAGCAAAACAAGCTTTACACCAACCGGCGGTGGTTACCGGACAACCGACGGTTATTCGACAATGATATTGACCGGATTACCAAGTGTGCCGAAGTTAAAAATAAAAGTTTTATTAAAGAATGGTACCGATCAAGAATACTGGTTGATAGATGATGCTAAATTAATCTTGAAAAAAGCAACCGGATGGGATGGTAGTAATTGGTCAAACGGGACGCCCGATGAAGCAACGGAAGCGGTTATTAAGGAAGATTATAACACTACAAGTGGCGGTTTTCATGCTTGCGGTTGTGAAGTAAAATCCGGTAAAACTTTGACAATAAACGATGGTGATAGCGTGGAAATTGAATCTGATATTACCAACGACGGAACCATTTTGGTAAATAATCAAGGTAGTTTGGTACAACACAATCCTGATGCGGTTTTATCCGGTTCAGGGACATACAAACTTGTTAAAACCAGTTTAAATTTAGATGAATTTACGGATTATGTTTACTGGTCTTCACCTTTAAATTCATCTAGCTTTACTTTGGGTGATATTGTAAGCAATGCTTGGCGTTATTATGAATTTAACCCTAATAATCCAACCGGTAGTACTATGTATCCGGGTTGGGTACAGGATGATGCTGCAACAATAGCTTCAACCGGTATGGGGTATGCTATTTCGGCGCCAACAGGAACCAATAGCTCAACGACACTTACGGCCAATTTTGTTAAAGACCATGATCCGTTTAACAATGGCGATATAACGGTAAATATTTATAAAAAAAGTACTACCAACGAAGACCCGCTTAATTACAACCTGCTAGGTAATCCTTATCCGTCTGCTATTGATTTTAATGCTTTGGTTTCCGATAATTCAAATATTGAAGGCTCCTATTATTTATGGACTAATTGTGCCGGATTAGACAGTAACGATCATCATCAAGAAGCAGGTTATACGGTTTATGTTAAATCCGGAACGGCAACTGCGGCTTGTAATGATTCAAATAATCCTACTGCCGGACAATATATCGCAACCGGTCAAGGTTTCTTTATTGAAGCCAATACAGATAACAGTACTTTGACGTTTAAAAATACGCATAGAGTTACCGGTAACAATGATAATTTTGTTAACAGACCTAACACTGACAACAAAGTGGCTTGGCTTAATATGACAGATGATAACGGACATTTCAACCAAATTGCCGTAGGTTTCTATCCGGGTGCTACTGCAGATTATGACCGCTTGTATGACGCACATACTATGAATGACGGTATTGACTTTGCCTTATATTCTGTAACGGGTGATCACAAGTTGGTAATCAATGGTATGTCAGATGCTAATATTGACGGTACCACCGTGCCGTTAACGGTTGAAGTATCTGCAACATCAAATTTGACTATCAGTTTGGACCACCAAATTAATTTAGATGATTTTGATATCTTTTTAATTGACAATGATACACAAACTACCACAGACCTTAAAACAAACGATTATACGTTCAATTTAGATGCGGGCATTTACAACGACCGTTTTGAGTTGGTATTCAATGCTGTAACAAGTGTTGATGATAAAACTTTACCGGATGAAGCTATTGTTTTAAGTCAGCAACACGGTGTTTTTACTTTGCAATCAATGCTTGACAACGAGCAAATACAAGACCTGACAGTATATGACATCAACGGCAGGGTACTGTTTGCCAAAACCGGCTTGAACAGTCAAAAAGTGCAAGTCAATCTATCACAAATGTCAACCGGCAGTATACTGTTCTTCAAAGTACAGACATCCGGACAAAAAACAGTGGTTAAAAAGGCAATTATAACTTTATAAACTTTTAACTAGCGACACACAGCCGTGTGTCGCTACACTTTTTTAATTACATAGGTTACAATGCCCCACACCACAAACTCATTATCTTCGGTGATTTCAATTGGCTCAAATTCGTCATTGGCCGGCATTAAAAAGACTTTGCCGTTTTCAAGTTTTAGTTTTTTGACGGTAAATTCGCCGTCTATGAAGCAAACAGCCGTCATATTGTTGCGGTATTCAAGTGAGCGATCGATCACCAAAATATCTCCGTCTTCAATACCGGCATCTTTCATCGACATGCCTTTGACGCGCCCGTAAAACGTAGCAGACGGGTGTTTGATCAGCTCTTTGTTGAGGTCCAATGTCAGGTCCATATAATCTTGAGCCGGAGATGGAAAACCGGCGGCAATTCCTTCGTCAACAAAAGGTAATTCCAGCGTTGTAGTTGTATCAGCCGTATAAAAATCAATCTGCGGTAAGGATTTTAGATGTTTGAGTTTCATTAAATTTGTTTTTAATAATGTCGTTA
>JALVLX010000122.1 GCA_027032855.1 Flavobacteriales bacterium
ATATAATGCTTGGAAGAAAAACTTTGTCAATATTTAATATTAAACCCGTAAATTATGCCTGATAATTTATACTTTTGTAACAACAAGATAGAGGCTATAGTAGGGTAAAGTCATAAAAAATAATTACTGTGAAACCAAAAATCAACAAATCTGAAACGGAATGGGAAGAAATCTTAACCCCGCAAACATATCATTTTCCATTATTGTGCCGGTTTACAACCGTCCGGATGAAGTGGCGGAATTATTAGAGAGTTTGAAGCAACAAACTTATAAGGATTTTGAAGTGATTATTGTAGAAGACGGCTCATCTGTGTTGTCTGAAAAAGTTTGTCGCGATTATATGGGGCAACTTGATTTGAAATACTATTATAAGGAAAATACCGGTCCCGGATTAAGTCGGAATTTCGGTATGCAAAAAGCTCGTGGTAACTATTTTATCATTTTAGATTCTGATGTTGTTGTGCCCGAAAATTATATGCAGATAGTTTATGATGCGCTACAACAGGATTATGTTGATACATTTGGCGGTCCGGATGAAGCGACATCTGATTTCACGCCTGTTCAAAAAGCTATTAATTACGCCATGACATCGTGGTTGACAACTGGAGGAATCAGAGGTAAAGGAGATAAATTGGATAAATTTTATCCGCGGAGTTTTAATATGGGGATTTCAAAAGAAGTTTTTGAAAAAACCGGAGGTTTTTCGCCTATGCGTTACGGTGAAGATATCGATTTGAGTATTCGTATTATGAAAGCCGGATTTAAAACAAAATTAGTTTCCGAAGCATTTGTGTATCATAAGCGACGCAATAATTGGCGAAGCTTTTTTAATCAAGTAAAGCATTCAGGAGAAGCTCGCATTGTGCTGTCGCGTTTACACCCGGGAACATTAAAATTGTTACACTTTTTTCCGGCAGTATTTACTTTAGGATTTCTATTGAGTTTTCTCCTGAGTTTTTTCGGTTTTTATTTTGGTTTGATGCTTTATGTGGGCTATTTTTTAGCATTATTGATAGATGCGACTGCAAAATATAAGAATATTTCTTTGGTTTTTTTATCTGCTTTTGCATCTTTTGTGATGCTTTTTGGCTATGGTTGGGGATTTTTGAAAAAGCTTACCATATAAAATTGTAATGAATTAATCTTTTTTATATTTTTGCAAATATGAAATATTCTATTCAGCAAATAGCAAATTTTTTAAAAGGAACTGTAGAAGGTAATCCGGATGTTGAAATTAACAATATAGCCAAAATAGAAGAAGCGCAAGAAGGGGATATTAGTTTTTTAGCAAATCCAGTATATACTCCACATATTTATACCACCAATGCTTCTGCAGTTATTGTACGAAAAGATTTTGTACCCGAAAAAACAATGCAAACAAATTTAATTCGAGTGGAAGATCCTTATGAGGCTTTCTCAAATTTACTTGGATTTTACAATAAAAATCATGATAAGATGGGGTTAGAAACTCCTGAATTCGTGAGTAAAACGGCGAAAATTGGTAAAAATGTTTACATAGGAGCTTTTACATACATTGGTAATAATGTTAAGATAGGAGATAATGTTAAGATATTTCCGGGTTCTTATGTCGGTGATGATGTTGTTGTAGGTGATAATACTTTGATATATGCCAATGTCAGTATTTATCATGATACGGTCATTGGTAATAATGTAACTATACATAGCGGTACGGTTGTAGGAGGAGATGGTTTCGGATTTGTGCCCAACAGCGGAAAAGATTTCAAGAAAGTACCTCAGATAGGTAATGTTATTATTGAAGATTATGTAGAGATTGGTTCCAATACTTCTATAGATAGAGCAACAATGGGATCAACAATAGTCAGACGGGGCGTAAAATTGGATAATTTTATTCAAGTTGCTCATAATGTTGAAATAGGAGAAAATACCGTCATTGCGGCACTAACCGGTATTTCAGGTTCTACCAAAATAGGTAAAAATTGTATGATAGGCGGACAAGTGGGGATTGCCGGACATTTGAAAATCGGGGATAATGTAAAAGTAGGTGCACAATCGGGTATTTCACATAGCCTTAAAGATAATGAAATAGTTGTAGGTACACCGGCTATCCCGATTAGAACATTTAAAAAATCCAGTATAATATTTAAGAATTTAGAAGATTTATATAATAGAATTCAACAGCTTGAAAAAGAATTAAAAGAACTGAAAGAAACCAGTAAGTCATGACAAAACAAAAGACAATAAAACAAGACGTTTCAATAGAAGGTATAGGTTTACATACCGGTCTAAAGGTAAAAATGACGTTAAAACCGGCACCGGTCAATCACGGATTTAAATTTGTGAGAGTTGACTTGGAAGGTAAACCCGAAATCAAAGCCAGTGCTCATTTAGTTAATAAAACAGAACGTGGGACTGTTTTGGAAAAAAATGGTGTTCAAATTCATACAACAGAACATGTTTTAGCAGCACTTACCGGTATGGATATAGATAATTGTATCATTGAACTCGATGCACCGGAACCACCTATAAAAGATGGCTCTTCCAAATTTTTTGTGGAATTGATTGAAAAAGCCGGTATTGAAGAGCAAGATGCAGAACGTGATGAATTCATCGTAAAAAAAGTTATTTCTTTTGTTGATCCTGAAACAGAAAGTGAACTTTTAATCATGCCTTCAGACCACTATGAAGTGACAGCGATGGTTGATTTCGGTACCAAAGTACTTGGAACCCAGAATGCTTATCTTAAAAAGATGGAAGATTTCCCTACGGAAATTGCACCGGCTAGAACTTTTAGTTTCTTGCATGAATTGGAAATGTTGCTCAAAAACGGTTTAATAAAAGGGGGAGATTTGGGCAATGCTATCATTTTTGTTGATAAAGAAATTTCTGATGAAACTAAAGAGTTGCTCAAGGATTACTTTAAAAAAGATGATTTTGAAGTCAAACCAAACGGTATTTTAAATAATGTTGAATTGCAATGGCCCAACGAAGCGGCACGACACAAACTGTTAGATGTAGTGGGCGATTTAGCATTAGTAGGAACCAAACTTCGCGGTAAGGTGATTGCTAATAAGCCCGGTCATAAAGTCAATACGGCTTTTGCCAAAAAATTACAAAAGATTATTAAGAATGAAAAACGCAATAAAGTTCCGGAATTTGATTTGAACAAACCGCCATTGATGGATATTGAAAAAATCATGGAATTGCTACCACATAGACCGCCGTTTTTGTTGATTGACCGTATTTTGGAATTGTCGGATACGCATGTAGTTGGGATGAAAAATGTAACGATGAATGAATCATTTTTTGTCGGGCATTTTCCGGGAGCACCTGTCATGCCCGGGGTATTGCAAGTGGAAGCAATGGCACAAACCGGTGGTATTTTGGTTTTAAGTACCGTTCCCGACCCTGAGAATTATTTAACTTATTTCATGAAAATGGATAATGTTAAATTCAAACGTAAGGTTTTGCCCGGAGATACTTTGATATTTAAAGCAGACTTGGTGTCACCCATACGACGCGGTATCTGTCACATGCAAGCTTATGCTTATGCCAATGGGCAATTGGTAGCTGAAGCCGAATTGATGGCACAAATAGTAAGAAAAGATAAAAAATAATATCATGAATCAACCTTTAGCATATATTCATCCCGAAGCCAAAATTGCCAAAAATGTGGTCATTGAACCCTTTGTCAGCATTAGTAAAAATGTTGAAATTGGCGAAGGTACATGGATTGGTCCCAATGTAACCATCATGGAAGGGGCGCGTATCGGTAAGAATTGTAAAATTTTTCCCGGTAGTGTTATTTCCGCTGAACCGCAAGATTTAAAATTTGAAGGCGAAGAATCTTTGGCAATAATTGGTGATTACACAACCATTAGGGAAAATGTAACCGTAAATCGTGGTACCAAAGCAAGCGGTAAAACAATTGTTGGTAACCATTGTTTACTAATGGCAAATGCGCATGTGGCACATGATTGTATTGTCGGAGATAGAGCCATTTTAGTTAATAATGTGGCTTTGGCAGGTCATGTTGAAATTGGAGAATGGGCTATTTTGGGAGGCTTGTCTGCTGTACATCAGTTTGTTAGAATAGGTAAACATGTTATGATTTCCGGTGGCAGTTTGGTGAGAAAAGATGTACCCCCTTATGTTAAAGCGGCTAAAGAACCTTTGAGATATGTTGGTGTAAACTCAACAGGACTAAAACGCAGAGGTTTTACCGTTAAACAAATTCAAGAGATTCAGAACATATATTATTATGTTTTTCAAAAAATAAAAAATAATTCAAATGCTATTGAGTATATAGAAACAAATATATCTTTCTCAATGGAAAGAGATGAAATTATTGAATTTATAAAAAATTCACCACGTGGAATTATAAAAGGATATAAACAAGATTAAACTATAAAAATATTTAAATCATGGCAACAACTTCCGATATCAGAAAAGGACTATGTATCAATTATAATAATGATATTTATAAAATTATTGAATTTTTGCATGTTAAACCCGGAAAAGGACCGGCTTTTGTAAGAACAAAACTCAAGAGTTTAACAACCGGTAAAATTATTGACAATACGTTTTCTGCCGGTCATAAAATAGACGATATTCGTATTGAAACCCGTAAATTCCAATATCTATATAATGATGGCGATGCTTATCATTTTATGGATGATGAAACTTATGAACAAATCCAATTGCCGGAAGCAATGATTGATGCACCACAATTTTTAAAAGAAGGTGAAACGGTAACCATATTGATGAAAGCTGATGACAACACACCATTGACATTAGAAATGCCAGCTACCGTCATCATGGAAGTAACCCACACCGAGCCCGGAGTAAAAGGTAATACTGCAACAAATGCTACCAAACCGGCAACCGTAGAATCCGGTGCAAAAGTTAGAGTGCCATTGTTTATCAATGAAGGTGATAAAATCAAAATCAATACCGAAACCGGCGAATATCAAGAACGGGTTAAGTAGAGAATTATTGATGAGTTGAGGAATGAGGAGTGAGGAAAAATTTTCAAATTATAAAAAAATCCTCAATTCCTCAAATTAAAAGCAGGATTATAATATGAAGCAGTAAACAATCATCAAAGCGCAAAATATCCTATGAAGCATAACATTCAACATTCAACATTTAACTTTCAACTTTCAACTAATATAAATCCTCAATTCCTCAATAAAAAAATGACATTATCCCATATTTTATTCAAAAAAAATGCGCATATTGACACACCAAAAATTATAAAAAATGAGTGTATTAATAAATAAAGATTCAAAAATTATCGTTCAAGGATTCACCGGAGGTGAAGGAACGTTTCATGCCCAACAAATGATTGATTACGGTACCAATGTGGTTGGTGGTGTTACCCCCGGAAAAGGTGGACAAGAGCATTTGGGCAAGCCTGTTTTTAATACTGTAAAAGATGCTGTTGAAGCAACCGGAGCAGATACCAGTATTCTTTTCGTACCACCGGCTTTTGCGGCAGATGCTATCAAAGAAGCAGCTGAGGCAGGTATCAAAACCATTATCGCTATTACCGAAGGTATTCCGGTAGCTGATATGGTTAAAGTTATGGATTATATCGCTGACAAAGATGTTCGTTTGGTAGGTCCAAACTGTCCCGGGGTAATTACTCCCGGAGAAGCCAAAGTTGGTATTATGCCCGGATTTGTCTTCAAAAAAGGAAAAATCGGTTTGGTGTCAAAATCCGGAACATTAACTTATGAAGCTGCAGATCAAATAGCTAAGCAAGGATTAGGTATTACGACTGCTATTGGTATTGGTGGTGACCCTATTATCGGTACAACAACCAAAGATGCCGTAGAAATGTTTATGAACGACCCCGAAACTGAAGCCATTGTTATGATTGGTGAGATTGGAGGAAATTTAGAGGCGCAGGCAGCCAAGTATATCAAAGAAACCGGTAACAAAAAACCTGTTGTGGCGTTTATTGCAGGACAAACAGCACCAAAAGGACGTACCATGGGACATGCAGGAGCAATCGTAGGGGGTAAAGACGATACCGCACAAGCTAAAATGAAAATTTTAAGAGAACACGGTATTCACGTGGTTGAATCACCTGCTGAAATCGGTAAGAAAATTGCCGAAGTTCTCGCATAAAGATATGTTCAAGGCTGTTTTACAGTCTTAATGTTTATTCAAAATATCCCCCGACCTACTAGGTTTTGAAAACCTGGTAGGTCTTTTATTTCGTTACTTTGTGATTGTTTTTATTGTTATTTATTATGAAATATTTTTGGCAAGCCTTACCAGATAAAACTAAAGGTTATATATTGACCTTGATTAGTGTACTGGCAGTTTCCAATGTTTATATTTTCAGCAAAGCTGCTTTACAAGAACTGAAATTACCTCAATTCGGGTTTTATTGGTTTGCCATAGGCTTAATTTTAAGCTTAGTATTTGCGCTACAACAAAAATCATTTAAAAAAGTCAAAGAATTTTCCAAGCGGGATTTTTTACTACTACTGTTATTTGGTTTGATTGAGGTGGCTTCTACAACATTTTTCTTCAAAGCCATCAATACGATGCCAAATCCGGCGATTGTTGCTTTTATGGGAAATTTAACGCCGGTTTTTGTTTTGATTTTGGGATTTGTTATTTTAAAAGAACGCTTCAACAAACTTGAAATAGTAGGTATTTTTTTAACCTTATCTGCTGCCTTTTTACTGAGTTATAACCCAAAATGGATAAAACCGGAAGAAATTTTCATTGATGGTAGTATTTATATTTTACTTTTTGCTTTATTTGGTGCTTCAAGTGCCATATTGATGAAGCTGAATGTGGTAAAGTTTACACCGATTTTGTTAACAATTAACAGAATCCTTTATCTGTTTTTGTTTTCTCTATTGATGATGAAAATTCAAGGACTTTCTTTTCATATTTCGGGTTCAGCACTTAAAAATGTGATAATTGGCGCATTTCTCGGTCCTTTTTTGACGGCCACTGCAGGATTATACGCCATAAAATATATTGAAGTCAGCCGTAAATCAATTTTATCATCAACAAAAGGGCTTTTTGTACTGGTTGGCAGTTATTTTTATTTTAACAAGATACCGGGTGGTTTGCAGATTTTAGGAGGACTTTTATCCATTTTGGGAGTGATTCTAATTATTATGGGGAGGCAACTATTATTACGAAAAAATACAAAAAAATAAACTTGTATCACAAATTACAATAATATTCAACAAAAATTTTTACTTTTGCATAGTTTATGCTATTAAGATTTTAGCAAAACGAAACAGCATAGAATTAAATTGGTAACAAATGAGAAATAATCAAAAGATTGTTGACAATGTACTTGACCTTATTGGCGATACGCCATTGGTCAGATTGAACAAAGTAACTGAAAATTTAACCGGTAATTTTTACGGGAAATTAGAATCCTTTAATCCCGGAGATTCAGTTAAAGACAGAATTGCAAAATATATTATTGATAAAGCGGAAGAAGAGGGATTACTCAAGCCCGGTGATACAATTATTGAGACTACTTCCGGTAATACCGGCTTTAGTTTAGCCATGCTGGGAGCCGTTCGCGGTTACAAAGTGATGTTGGCTGTAAAAGACAAAGCAACCGAAGATAAAATTAATATGCTCAAGACCATGGGAGCAGAGGTGTATGTTTGTCCTTCAGAAGTGGCGGCTGATGACCCGCGTTCATATTATTCTGTGGCACAGCGTTTACATGAGGAAAATCCCGGTTCTCTTTATGTCAATCAATATTTTAATGAATTGAATATAAAAGCTCACTATTTTTCTTCAGGTGTTGAAATATGGGAGCAAACGGAAGGTAAAGTAACGCATGTGATTGCTTGTGCTGCAACAGGAGGAACAATTTCCGGAATTGCCCGGTATTTGAAAGAAAAAAATCCTGAAATAAAAATACTTGGTGTTGATGCTTACGGTTCAGCTTTAAAAAAATATCATGAAACCGGAATTTTCGATACCAATGAAATCTATTCATACCGTATTGAAGGTTTAGGTAAAAATCTAATTCCAACCGCTACGGATTTTGATTTGATTGATACATTTATGAAAGTAACCGACGAAAATGCCGCATACAAAGCACGGGAATTGGCACTCAAAGAAGGTATATTTGCAGGTTACACCAGTGGGGCTGCTTTAGAAGCGGCGCATTTGTACAACAAAGCCGGATATTTTGATGAAAACAGTCACGTTGTGTTAATGTTCCCTGACCATGGGTCGCGTTATATGGGAAAAATTTACAGTGACAAATGGATGATAGCACAAGGTTTTACTAAGTTTTTAACCACTGAACATAAGAAAGAAGTGGAATACATAAAATAGTTTTTTGTTTTCATAATAATGACAAATAAGCCACTTGAAAAAAACTCAAGTGGCTTATTTTTATATTGGAAAACGTTTAAAACTAATCTTTTACACCTTCAATTAATATTTCGGCTATATCCAAAACTTTAACTTCCTGTTCTTTGTTATAGTGTTTGACCCCGTCTGTAATCATGGTATTACAAAAAGCACATGCCGTTGCAATAATTTTAGGATTTACTTCCAAAGCTTCACGGGTACGCATCACAAAAATTTCTTCTTTTTGCGGTTCAGCTTCTTTAAACATCTGTGCGCCTCCGGCACCACAACAAACAGAATTTTCTTTGTGATGTGCCATTTCTTTGATGTCAATTTCCAATTGATGCAGGACGTCTCGTGGCGCTTCGTATTGTCCGTTACTTCGGCCTAAATAACAAGGGTCATGGTAAGTGATGTCAATGCCGTTATATTTTCCGCCTTCTACTTTGAGTTTACCTTCGTTTAATAACGATTGCAACAATTCGGTATGATGATAAACTTCATATTTACCGCCTAATTCCGGATATTCATTTTTAAATGTATTGTAACAGTGCGGACAAGTCGTAACTATTTTTTTGACATTGTATGCGTTCATGACTTCAATATTCATGGCTGCTTGCATCTGAAACAAAAATTCATTACCGGCACGTTTGGCCGGGTCGCCGGTACAGCTTTCTTCGGTGCCGAGAACGGCAAAGTCAACACCGGCTTTATTTAAAAGTTTGGTAAAAGCTTTGGTAATTTTTTTGGCTCTATCGTCAAAACTGCCGGCGCAACCTACCCAAAATAAGATTTCGGGTTCTTTACCTTCGGCAGCGAGCTCCGCCATGGTTCTTACTTTTATTTTTTCTGACATGAAACTAACTTTTGAAACAAATATAAAAAAAAACTATCACATGAAAGGTGCTATTTTACCTAAAAAGTTATTCCGTTTTTGGAAGCTAAAACGTATTGCAATCAATAGTGTAGGAGAGGGGTATAGTGTCATTTGTATTGGTATGTAAATCAAACATTTTATAACATGCCGTACAAGCATTTGTGTTTGCAAAATATTTAAAATACATAATCATGTCCGAATCCGGTCTGGCAGTTAAATAATAAAGTGTATCGATATTTTCGCTTCTTATAGTCACTTTTCTGTCAGGGTCAAACGGTAAACTGCCGGGTGCAAGTGAAGCGAATGATGTTAAATTATGATTAAAATTATTTAGCACACTAACATTTACTTTTAAAATACTAGGAATGTACGCATTAACATTAATATTGATGTCAGTATCCGGTTCAACATAAATTCTATTTTGATAAATTTCTAATTCGTTATTGTTCAAAATTTCAATCTTATAATGCTTGTTATTGTTGGGATTATTTTCAATTGTAACAAAATAATTGATGTCATTGTTTGCTTGATATTCCAATTTAAATTTGCCGTTGATATCACTTGTGGTTGAGTCAACTTTTACACCGTAAGTATGGTTAGGATAAGTATTTTGAGAATGTATTTCAAAAAGATTGACTGTCACATCCGGTGAGGCTACATTTCTAAAAATATCCTGACTTGTGCCGCTTATTACAATTGTGTGATTTTCCTGTACATCTTTATGGGTGCAAGAAAAGTATAGCAGAAACAAAAAAATGCTGAAAAAGTGATATGTTTTTTTAATCTCCATAAAGTTGCAATAATCTTTTTGTTGTGCCGATTGAAAAAAATATTGAAAATACGACAGTGGCCAATACAAATGCAATGTACTCAATAATAGAATCAGTAGAAAAAAGATTTTGTATGATATTTTCGGAATTTAATAAAGTAAAAAATCTATTAAGTATAATAAAAACAAAGCCTCCGATTGCAAAAGCAGTGATATACCGGATAAAAAATATTGATTTCTTTTTTTTGAGTTGCATCCAATTATTTTCGTCTTGTATTTTTATATTTTTACTGTTAATGGCCAGCATGATGTAAACAGCAAAACCAATAATACCGCCAATTACAGTTGCAACTATATATTTTAATGTTTTATATTCAATTATTGTATTGAAACCTAATTGATGCCTGTGTATGGAATTAGTGACAAATTGATAGGTAATCACCGCCAAGATTATACCTATAATATAATATGTTATAAGGACTAAATATTTTTGGTCTTTAATTTTTTTCCACATGCCCCCATTGTTTTAGAAAAACCATGTTAATTAAAGAAATTTACAAATGAATCACCTCATCATAAGCAGCCGCAACAGCTTCCATAACCGCTTCACTCATGGTAGGGTGGGGGTGAATACTTTTGAGTAGCGTATGCCCTGTGGCTTCCGCTTTACGGGCGGCTACTATTTCGGCAATCATTTCGGTAACGTTGGCGCCAATCATGTGTACGCCTAAAATTTCATCGTATTTTTTATCGATAATCACTTTGACAAAACCTTCGCTGTGTCCGGCAGCTTTGGCTTTACCACTGGCAGTAAACGGGAATTTACCAACGCGCACCTCGTAGCCTGCTTCAACGGCTTGCTTTTCGGTATAGCCGGTAGAGGCAATTTCGGGCGATGTATAAACGGCTCCCGGAATATTGTTGTAATCAATAGGTTCGGGGTCTAAACCGGCGATTTTTTCAACGCAAGTAATACCTTCTGCCGAAGCAACATGTGCTAGTGCCGGTGTATTAATCACATCACCAATGGCGTAATAGCCGGGTTTGTTGGTGCGGTAAAATTCATCTACTACAATTTTGTCTTTTTCAATTTCAATACCGGCTTCTTCCAAACCTATGTCTTCAATGTTTGATTTGATACCAACTGCCGATAAAACAATATCTGCAGTCAATTCTTGCTCACCTTTTTTAGTTTTAACTATGGCTTTTACACCGTCACCGGACGTATCAACAGATACCAATTCCGATTTGGTCATGACTTTGATTTTTGATTTTTTAAACGAACGGGCTAGTTGTCTGGAAACTTCTTCATCTTCCAAAGGTACAATTCTGTCCAAATATTCTACAATAGTTACTTCGGTACCAATTGAGTTATAAAAGTGTGCAAACTCCACTCCGATAGCACCGGAGCCTACAACTATCATAGACTTGGGTTGTTTTTCCAAGGTCATAGCTTGTCGGTACCCGATAACTTTTTCGCCGTCAATAGGCAGGTTTGGTAATTGTCTGGCACGTGCGCCGGTAGCTATGATGATATGATCGGCATGAACATCAGATT
>JALVLX010000123.1 GCA_027032855.1 Flavobacteriales bacterium
CAATAGAAAAGGGGATACCGTGTTCGCCCAACCAGCGCATAAATTCCATATCTATTTTCTGTGGTTCGTGACGAGCATCAACCAAGACAAAGGCATTGACCAGATTTTTGCGTTTTAAAAAATAATCCGTAATAAGTTTTTGAAATTTTTTACGGGTGGTTTTTGAAGTACGGGCGTATCCGTAACCGGGCAAATCTACCAAAAACCAAGTATCATTAATCTTAAAATGGTTGATTAGCTGTGTTTTACCGGGAGTGCCGGAAGTTTTTGCCAATTTTTTTTGATTGGTCAGCATATTGATCAGCGACGACTTTCCGACATTACTCCGGCCAATAAAAGCATACTCCGGCAAGGGATCTTGCGGGGCTTTGCTGACGTTGGTGTTGCTGATTACAAATTCGGCTTTATGGATTGACATGAAAAATTTTTTGACAAAGATACATTATAATATTAAAAAAGCATTAACAGAAAAAGGTTAACCCGAAAAATTCACAGAATTTTTCTTAGTTAAAAGTGCACTTCGACAGGCTCAGTAACCTTAGTTAAAAGTTAAAAGTATTGAAGATTCATATAAAAATAGCAAGTTTGATTAAGTGTCCGGAAATAAATTAAGAACTCTCAAAGTTAAATAAATTCTTTATTAAAAGAAAATATGAACATTATTTTACCATGGCAAACGCACTATAAAAATTATAATATTTCTTTTAGCCCCGGAGGGGTGTTCTGTTTGTAGAATATAATGACATCACAATCCTATAAAGTAAAGCCCCATCGGGGCGACCTAATAAAATTATCAATAATGCACGGTACAGGTCGCTCCTATGGAGCTATTCGTCATCATTAACTTGCCTTACTACAAACAGTACGCTCCTACGGAGCTGATATTAAGGAATTTGTAAGTAATTATATTTGATTAAATTAACATTTTATAAAATTACTAAATAAAACACATATGGTACGTTTGCCCAGATTATTTTACCGGAAAAGTAGTAAATTTGCCCGGCTAGCCCTGCTAGGTTTCCAAAATCGGGTAGGTCTGAAATTCAAAAATATGCCGTCGGGGTCGGGAGACCCACGACGGAGCGGAGGTTTTCAAAACCCGGTAGCTCTATAACATTACAAACATTATGAACATTATAAACTTTTAACTTTCAACTTTTAACTATATTATGATACTGATAGCAGACGGCGGTTCCACCAAAGCGGATTGGATTGCATTAAATGAGAAAAATAAAGAAGAACTGTTCAGAACCCGAACGAGAGGCTTAAATCCGGCTATTTTAACGGAAGAGCAACTCGAAAACCGGTTAGTTAATAATTTTGATTTAACCAAAAATGCCGGACAGGTTAAAGCCGTTTATTTTTACGGGGCGGGTTGTGGCACGCCCGGACCGACTGCCAAATTGAAAAAAGTTTTGCAAAAAATCTTTCCAAATGCTTTAATCAAAGTTGCCGAAGACATGTTGGCAGCGGTGTATGCGACATCGGGTGGAGAAGAAGCTATCGTTTGTATTTTGGGTACGGGCTCTAATTCCTGTTACTACGATGGTCAAAATATGCATCAAAATGTGGTTTCTTTAGGCTATATTTTAATGGACGAAGCCAGCGGTAATTATTTCGGCAAAAAACTGCTTCAAGATTATTTTTACAAACAAATGCCGGAGGATATCGCCAAAGATTTCAGCCAAAAATACAATTTAGACCTTGATGAAATCAAGCGCAATTTATATCAGAGCGATAGTCCAAATGCTTATTTGGGGCAATTTGCCGAATTTATGTTTGACCACAAAGACAATGCGTACATGCACCAGCTTATAGGTAACGGTTTTAAAGAATTTATTGAAAAAAGAGTATTGCCTTACCCTAAAGCAAAGGAAACGCCAATATATTTTATTGGATCTATTGCATACTTTTTTAGACCGGTTTTAGAAGAAGTAGCAAACAATTTTGGCATCTCGATAAAAGAAGTAATTCGCCGTCCTATTGATCGGTTAGTTGCCTATCATCAAAAAAAGAAATAAAAAACTTGGCGAAATATTTTTTCACCAAGTTTTTGTGGTAATTTGATTTTCAATTATTTTACAGCAATTGCTGAAATCTCAACTTGTACGTCTTTAGGTAATTTAGCAACCTGTACGGTTTCACGAGCCGGAGGTGGCGTTTTGCCTTTAAAATAGCCACCGTATATTTCATTAACGACTGCAAAATCGTTCATGTCTTTTAAGAAAATGCTGGTTTTGACAACATGACCAAAATTCATACCGGCTTCTTTTAAGATGGCTTTAAGGTTTTCCATAACCAAGTGAGTAGCCAATTCAATATTATCAGTGATGAGTTCGCCGGTTAAAGCATTGAGCGGAATTTGTCCGGAAATAAACATAATGCCTCCGGTTTGAATAGCTTGACTGTAAGGTCCAATGGGTGCCGGGGCATCGTTTGAAGTAATTTGTTTTTTTAATGACATAATTTGTTATTTTAATTGTTATTGCAAATTTAATAATTATTGGTTATTTGGTTAATCGCTGTGCCCTGACTATCGTCGGGGGTATTTGGTTATTTCAGATTTCAGATTTGTTATCCCGCTCCCCCAACGTACGTCTTGGGCACGTGACGTCGCTTTGCTCCATTTTCAATTCTCCATTTTCCATTTTCAATTAATTCAGTACTCAGTTGACTTCCAATTTCTGTATCATACCACCAACTTTGAAAAAATATATTCCTTTTGTCAAACTGCTGAAATTTATCTTTTTTTGTTGACTTTTACCGGATAATACCAATTTTCCGTCCAGTGTAAATATTTGAAAGTCAACGTCTTTATCAAAGTTTAAATAAGCGTAATCCGAAGCTGGATTGGGATAAACTAACTTGTTTTTTTGTTCGATTTTTTTGATACTATTCAAATTATACTGAGAGAAATCGGGGATACCGTATCCGTAATCATTATCGGGATTGTTGTAGCGATCGGAAATACTGAGCAAATCTTGCTTGATTTGAGCAGGTGTTTTATTGGGAAACGCCTGTACCATACAAGCCACCATGCCGGCTGTGATAGGAGAGGCAAAAGACGTCCCGCTTCCGCCTTGAACTTGACCGTTCCAATAGGTCATGCAGTTGACACCTTGCGCCATGACATCCGGTTTGATACGTCCGTCTGCTGTCGGTCCTATGGAACTAAAACCTGCTTTTTGTCCGGAAGCATCAACGGCGCCTACTGTAATGACGTTAGTAGCATCTGCAGGCATGCCAATTTTCGGCCAAGGAGTACTTCCTGAATTTCCGGCAGCAATGACTACATTAATACCACGTGATACGGCAATGTCTGCCGCACGGCTGATAAAGGAAGTTTGTCCGTCTAAATCTGCCATGGTGTAGCTATATTCCGGTCTGTCGTAAGTTTGGTAGCCCAACGAAGTATTGATAACATCTACACCAAGGCTGTCTGCACGTTCGGCTGCTTCTGCCCAATAAGTTTCTTCAATCGGCATTTCTTGTGATACATCTTCGGAAACGTACAATGCGACACTAACATCAGGTGCCGTTCCTACCAATTCGCCTTGTGTATTGGCTGCAATAGTGGATAAAACACCACTGCCGTGCATGCTGAATTGATAGACATTGTCGTCATGACTTACAAAATTATAAACATCAAGTACTTTATTATTTTGAAATAAATGTTGAAACAATGGTGCTGTATCAACATCTAAGAAACCGGCATCGATAACACCGACAAGTACACCTGCACCGGTATAATCGTTTTGGTGCATGACTTCGCCGTGTAGCAAATTAATTTGGTCTGAACCTAGACCGTAATCATAATTGACCAAGCGTGTAGCAACTTGTTCGTGTTGGTTGGTAAAAGGATGGGGGTGCATTACCGTACCAATATTTTTATTGGCAAACTCTATTTTGTTAACAAAACTCAAGTTTATCAAGTTTTGAATATCTGCTTGCGAACCGGTAACATGTACGGCATTGAGCCATTTTGATTTGGCTTTGTAAGTAATGCCGGATGCTTGTTGTATTTGACTGAGATAATAACTGTCAACAGGCACATCCATTTGATCCAAAGCAATTCCTAA